>DATJZL010000155.1:0-2341 GCA_035499115.1 Methyloceanibacter sp.
CCCAAGGGCGCGAGCCGCCTTGCCCAGAGGATCGGCCGCGCCAATCACCGGATCGACGAGCCGAGCAAGGCCTTGCTGGTGCCCGCCAACCGCTTCGAGGTGGTCGAGTGCCAGGCGGCGCTCGAGGCGGCCGAGGAGGGCGCGCAAGACACCCCGCCCTCGCGCCCGGGCGCGCTCGACGTGCTCGCCCAACACGTGCTCGGCACGGCCTGCGCCGCACCGTTCGCTCCCGATCAGCTCTATCGCGAGGTGACGAGTGCCGCGCCCTATCAGGGCCTGACGCGCGAGGGCTTCGACAAGGTGGTTGCCTTCGTGGCGACCGGCGGCTACGCGCTCGCCAATTACGACCGCTATGCCAAGCTGAAGCAGACCCCCGAAGGCCTATACCGTCTCGCCCATCCCCGCATCTCGCAACAATATCGGCTGAATGTCGGCACCATCGTCGAGGCGCCGATGATCCGCGTCCGCCTCGCGCGTCATAAGGGTAGCGTGCTCGCCGCGGGACGCGTGCTTGGCGAGGTCGAGGAATATTTCATCGAGCAGCTTACCGCGGGCGATACCTTCGTGTTCGCGGGCGAAGTGCTGTGCTTCGAGGGCATCCGCGAGGATGACGCTGTCGTCACCCGTGCGCACGCGACCGACCCAATGGTGCCGTCCTATGACGGCGGCAAGTTCCCGCTTTCGACCTATCTTGCCGAGCGCGTGCGCAAGCTCTTGGCCGAGCCCGAAACCTGGAAGCGCCTTCCCGACCAGGTCTCTGACTGGCTCCGCCTGCAAGCTCACTTCTCAGTCGTGCCAGGCCCGGATGAGGTCCTGGTCGAGACCTTCCCCCGTGGCCAGCGGCATTACCTCGTCTGCTATCCCTTCGAGGGGCGCCTCGCCCATCAGAGCCTTGGCATGCTGCTCACGCGGCGGCTGGAGCGCGCCGGCGCAGGCCCCCTTGGCTTCGTCGCCAATGAATACGCGCTCGCCGTGTGGGCGCTCAATGACATGGGCGAGATGGTGCATGACGGGCGGCTCGACCTCGCCAAGCTGTTCGATGCCGACATGCTGGGCGACGACCTCGATGCCTGGCTTGCCGAGTCCAACCTGATGAAGCGCTCGTTTCGCGTGTGCGCCATGATCTCGGGACTCATCGAGCGTCGCCATCCAGGGCAAGAGAAGTCCGGGCGCCAGATGACCGTCTCCTCGGATCTCATCTACGATGTGCTCCGCCAGCACGAGCCCGACCACATCCTGTTGCATGCGGCCTTCGCCGATGCGGCGACCGGTCTCATCGATGTCGGCCGTCTCAACCAATTCCTGCAACGGATTAGCGGACGAATCAGGCATATTGCTTTACGCCAAGTCTCGCCGCTTGCGGTGCCTGTCATGCTAGAGATCGGCCGCGAGAGCGTTCCCGGAGAGGCGAGCGAGACCTTGTTGCGTGAGACAGTCGAAGAGCTCATCGCGGAGGCCTTAAGCGGACATGCTGCGCGCCAAGCCTGATCTCATGCCTGACATCGCTCCCTCGCTTCGCTCGCGCATCCGCGTCTGCGCTCATACGATGCGGCCGCTCGCCGCCGGGGCGCTCTATTGGGAGGGCGAGGATACGCTTCTCGTCGCCGACCTCCATTTGGAGAAGGGCGCCGCTTATGCCGCTCTCGGCATGCTCCTTCCTCCCTATGACACGCGCACCACGTTGCAACGGCTGCAGAAGGTCATCGATGCGGTCAGGCCGGGGAGAGTGGTCGCGCTCGGCGACAGCTTCCACCGGAGCGAGGGTGCGGCGCGCCTTGCCGGTGAGGATCTCGCGCTTCTGACCCGGCTCCAGAAGGGTCGCGAGTGGTATTGGATCTGCGGCAATCACGATCCGCATCTCCCCCCCACGATCGGCGGCACGATCTGCACCACGCTGACCATCTGCGGCGTCACTCTCCGCCACGAGCCGTCCGGGCATGCGACGGAGCGTGAGATTGCCGGTCATTTGCACCCTGTGGCGCGCATCGCGCGGCGTGGTGCTGTCATCAGGCGCCGCTGCTTCGCGACCGACGGCAATCGGCTGGTCATGCCGGCCTTTGGCGCCTATGCCGGCGGCTTAAACGTGCTGGATGGCGCCTTCGCCGACCTCTTCCTGCGCCACAGCCTCGAGGCCTGGATGATGGGGCGGGCCGACGTCTATCCGGTGCTCGGGAGTCTCTTGCTGCCGGATTAGAGCATGATCCGGAATAGTGGGAGCCGGTTGTCCGATCAGCTCGTGCTTCTGACGAGAGTCTACTCGCGGCGGAACACCACCCAGCCGAACAACCCGACCACCACGGCGATCACCACCGCCACAAGTCCATAGACGAAGGGGTGATTG
>DATJZL010000156.1:0-2049 GCA_035499115.1 Methyloceanibacter sp.
TCGTCGCTTGCCCATTCGGCGGGTCCGGCGATGGTGCCGATCTCGCAGCCTTGGCCGTCGATGAGCATCGTGGTCGGCATGCCGAAGGCGCGGCCGATGTTCTTGAGGTCCTGAAAAGTCTTTGCGCTTGAGTCCGCGTAGTAGGAAAGCTTCTGCACCCCGATGTCCTTCAGGAATTGCTTCGGCTTGTCGGCATCGCGGGTGTCGATATTGACCGCAACCACCTCGAACTTCGATCCACCGAGCTTGCCCTCGAGCGCATCGAGCGTCGGCATCTCCTTGCGGCAGGGCACGCACCAGGTCGCCCACAGGTTCAAGAGGACGGTGCGGCCCTTGAAGTCGGCAAGCGTCAGCGCCTTGCCGGAGGCGTCCCTGAAAGCGAGGTCGGGCACCTTGAGCGGGATCTTGGCAACGTTAACGGCAGCCACCTCGCCACGCGCCAAAGGCGCGATTTTCCGGGCCAATTCGACCGCCGGCGTGCAGGCCTTGTCGCCGCCCGCATTGCTACGCAGGACCGAAATCCCGTATACCCCCGCCAGTCCAACGGCGACGCCGGCGATTCCTCCAGCCAGAACCGTGGCTAATCGCTTCCAGGCGAAGGTGGACTGAGATTCGGTCATGATCGGCGAAACCTCGGTGGCAAGGCCATGAGCAACAAGATGTGGGGCGGGCGGTTCACGTCCGGTCCCGGCGCCATCATGGAGGAGATCAACGCCTCCATCGACTTCGACCGGCATCTCTACCGCCAGGACATCGCCGCGTCCAAGGCCCATGCCGAGATGCTGGCGAAGCAAGGCATCATTACGGCGGACGATGCGAAAAAGATCGCTCACGGTCTAGACACGATCCTGTCAGAGATCGAAGCGGGAAAGTTCTCTTTCCAGCGGGCGCTCGAAGACATCCATATGAACATCGAAAGCCGGCTTGCCGACCTCATCGGGCCGGCGGCCGGGCGGCTGCACACGGCGCGCTCGCGCAATGACCAGGTGGCGACGGACTTCCGGCTATGGGTGCGCGACACGATCGATGCGATCGACAAGACGCTCGCCGACTACCAGCGCGCGCTGGCCCAGAAGGCGTTCGATCACGCCGGCACCGTGATGCCCGGCTTTACCCACATGCAGACGGCGCAGCCGGTGACCTTCGGCCATCATCTGCTTGCCTATGTCGAGATGACGGCGCGTGATCGTGGCCGCTTCGCCGACGCGCGCAAGCGCGTGAATGAATCGCCGCTTGGCGCCGCCGCTCTTGCCGGCACCTCGTTCGATCTCGACCGTGACATGACCGCCAAGGCGCTCGGTTTCGAGCGGCCGATGGCGAATTCGCTCGATGCCGTGTCCGATCGCGATTTCGTCATGGAGACACTCGCTGCGGCCTCGATCACGGCGGTCCATCTGTCGCGGCTCGCTGAAGAGATCGTCATTTGGACGTCGCCGCTCGTCGGGCTTGCCAAACTGTCGGACAAATTTACGACCGGCTCCTCGATCATGCCGCAGAAGCGCAACCCGGACGCCGCCGAACTGGTGCGCGCCAAGAGCGGCCGCGTCATCGGTGCGCTCGAAGCACTGCTTGTCGTGATGAAGGGCCTGCCGCTCGCCTACGCGAAAGACATGCAGGAAGACAAAGAGGGCGCAATGGACGCGCTTGGTGCCCTGTCGCTGTCGATCGCGGCGATGGCGGGCATGGTGGCCGATCTCGAGCCGGACGCCTCGCGCATGAAGAAGGCGGCGGGCGAGGGTTACGCGACGGCGACCGATCTCGCCGACTGGCTGGTACGCACGCTCAAGCTTCCATTCCGCGAGGCCCACCACATCGCCGGCCGCGTCGTCGCCAAGGCGGCGGAGCAGGGTACTGCGCTGCACCGGCTGCCGCTTGCCGTCATGAAAGAGATCGAGCCGCGAATCACGGATGACGTCTTTACCGTCCTGTCGGTTGACCGCTCGGTGAAGAGCCGGACCAGTTTTGGGGGCACGGCGCCCAAAAACGTGCGCGCGCAGGCCCGTAAATGGCTGCGCAAGCTTGAAAAAGAGCAATCCTGACTTCGCCTTG
>DATJZL010000157.1:0-9792 GCA_035499115.1 Methyloceanibacter sp.
CTGAAGGGCGTGCTGACCATCGACATGGTGGTGCCCGATTATTACGCGAAGCGGCCAAAGCCCTGCATGGGCGGCTGGGCCAAGGGCTTCATGAACATCACGCCGGCCGGCAAGGTGCTCCCCTGCCACGCCGCCGAGACCATCAAGACGCTCACCTTCGACAATGTTCAGGATCGTCCGCTGCTAGACATCTGGCTGAACAGCCAGGCATTCAACGCCTTCCGCGGCACCGAGTGGATGAAGGAGCCCTGCCGCTCCTGCGCCTTCAAGGACATCGACTTCGGCGGCTGCCGCTGCCAGGCCCTGGCCATTACGGCTGACGCGGCCAATACCGACCCGGCCTGCGCGCTCTCGCCCTATCACGGCGAGATGGTGGCGCTTGCCCGCGCCGAGGCCGCCAAGCCACCGACGCCGTTCGTCTATCGCAATCCGCGCAATGCGGTGGAAGCCGCCAAGACCGGACAGCGCCCGCTGGTCCCCGCCGAATAACGATGTTCAGTTACTGCGGAGGGTGGCATCGGCCGCCAGCGCGGGCGGCGCGCCGGCGTTGGCGGACAGCGCGCGATATGCGTGCGCGAAGGCGAGCGAGGTGACCGGCACCGTGACGAGAAGGCCGACCAAAAGAGCCAGCGCGCCGGCCAAGTTGATGAGCGTGAGCACCAGCACGAAACCGAGCAGTTGCCATTTGTAGCCGCGCGTGATGCGCGCGCTCTCCTTCATCGCCTTGATCGGGCCAAGCCCACGGTCGATGACGATGAACATCACGAACATGTACATCAGCATGAAGATGATGCCTGGGACGATGAGCAGGACCAGCCCAACGACGATCGTAAGGCCGGTGAGAATCGTTGCCCCGAGAAAGTTCCAAAACGGCTGCGGATGCCACAGCGAGGAAAGCGTGACGGTCTCGGGATTGTCGTGCGCGTCCAAGTAGAACGCGGTCACACCCATGTTTATCAGAGTGCTCAAACCGAGATTGAGCAGCGAGCCGACAAGAGACGGATCCTGCGGATTGCCCGAAAAGGCGTGGTCGATGACCTCCACGAACGATCCCGCTGCGAGATAGACGATCAGGACGACGACGCTCGCGCCAACGAAGAACCACGCACGCTTCTTGAAGGTCTCCCAGCCGAAGCTGACGAACGATCCGGTCGACAGTTCCATGCGCCGACCATAAGCGAGGCAGCGTCGTTTGTCTGGCAGGATTCGCCAGGATGGGGGCGGCTTTCCCCAAGGAATGAGTCAGGGCGCCCAACCAGCGGCGCGCGTGATCTCCTCGTCCCGCCAAGCCCTTGCAATCGTTGATACCAAACCTTCCCCTGGGGATTTCCACCTTGCAATGCCTATTTTTTTATCGCTACCATGACTGCAACTCCCGCACCCCCGATAACCGGCGCGGCGTGTCGCGCCCTCTAGGCCATCGTCATGAAGCTGCCATTTACCGTCAAAGGCCCTCGCTTCAAGCTGGCGCTCGCGCTTCTCGTTTCGTTCTTTGTCGCCGGCGGACTGCTTAGCATCGCCGCGAGCGCAGAGGACGCACCCACCGACAAGTCCGGCGGCGTATCGGTCGAGATCCCGCAATCGCCGCCCCTCGCCCCGGCACCCATTGGGTATATCCGCGTGGTCACCGATCACCCACGCCCCGCCTCTCGCGTCGATGTCGAACCGATCGATGCCGGCATCGCCGGCGCCAAGATGGCGGTCGACGAGAACAACGCCGGCGGCAAGCTCATGGGCGACCTTTACTCGCTCGATGTCGCGACCGTGGCCTCACCCGACAAGGCAGTCGAGGCCTTGGCCAAGATGATCGGGAGCGGACATCATTATTTCGTCGTCGACGCGCCGGCCGATACGCTTCTGAAGCTCTCCGACGCCGCCAAGGACAAGGACGTGCTGCTTTTCAACGTCCGCGCCACCGACGTGTCGCTCAGGCAAGAAGACTGCCGCAAGAACGTCATGCATGTCGTGCCGGACCGCTACATGCTGGCGGACGCGCTTGCTCAATATCTCGTGCTGCAGAAATGGACGAACTGGCTCTTGGTGCGCGGCTCGACTCCCGGCGACATCGCTTATGCCGAGGCGATCAAGCGCGCCGCCGCACGCTTCGGCGCGACGCTCGTCGATGAGCGCGAGTACAAGGACAATTCAGGCGGCAGGCGCGATGACGTCGGCACCATTCCGCCGGGCAAGCAGGCGAGCAATGACGAGAATTTTGCCGGCCAGGACTACCAGGTCATCATCGTTGCCGACGAGGATCAGCTGTTCGGGCCCTATATGCCTTATCGCGGTGGCGCCGATCCACGGCCTGTCGCCGGCACCACAGGACTCACCGCGACCACCTGGAGCCCGGGTCACGAGAAATGGGGCGCGACCCAGGCCAACAATCATTTCGAGAAGGACTATAAGCGCCTGATGCTGCCGATCGACTACCAGGCCTATGTCGCCGCACGCACGGTCGGCGAGGCCGTGACCCGCAACCACGGCGCCGATTTCGCCACCGTCGCCGCCTTTATCCACGGCCCCGATCTGCAACTCGCGCCCTTCAAGGGCATCAAGCAGCAATACCGCCCATGGGACGGCCAGTTTCGCCAGCCGATCCTGATCGCGACCGACAAGGTTCCGGTCTCGATGTCGCCGCAGCGGGGCTTCCCGCACGCCTCTCATGCCGAGATCGACGTCGACACGCTCGGCATCGACGAGCCCGAGAGCAAGTGCAAGATGTGAGCGTGGCGTTTGGCCTAGCGCTCCGCGGCTGAAGGCGCGATCGGATTGCCGTCCTGATCCAGCACCGGCACGTTATAGCTCTGCAGGATCCCGTCGATCTCGCGCTCGTTCTCGGCGATCACTTTGTTGATCTGGTGCTTCCATTGCGGATCGTTGGGGCGAAGCCCGAGGGTGATGCCGTAGATCGTGCTCGGTCCGGCGTTCTCCTTCACCAACGGCACCATCGTGAGCGGCACAGACGACCGCTGCGCGTAATAGCCGCCGACCGGGCCCCACAGCAGTCCGGCGTCGAGCTTGCCCGAAGCGATCTCTTCGATCATCGCTTCCGCCGCCTTGGACGCACTCTCGCCGGCATTGACTTCAAAGGGCTCGGTGTTTGCCGCAAGTCCATACAAAGCGAGAATGCTCGCCGGCGGCGTGCGGGCGAACAGGCCGATCCGCTTTCCCTTCAGCCGGGGGTCCGAGAGACGGTCGACACCGGTAAGACTAGAATTGCCCTGCCGGTAAATGAGCACGTAGGACGTGCGATAATAGGGATTAGAATCCTCGATCAGACCCGTACCTTGCGCATAGCCCATGATGAGATCGCAGGCATCGCTGCCGACGGCGTTCGGCACATAGCCGCTCGCTTCGGAGAACCAGGTGTAATCCACCGTGTCATCGAGCTTGGCGCCAATCATCTCGGCGAGCTTGTTCTCGAAACCCTCGCCCTTGTCGTTGGAGAAAGGCATGTTGTCGGGGTCGGCGCAGACGCGGATGACGCCAGCCGACGCCTCACCGCCGAGGCCGCTCGCGGCCGTAAAGAGCAAGGCGAGAACGACGCGGCGCAACCAAACCCTGGTCGGACTCGTCGCATGGCGACCTATGATCGCAATGAAGCGCAAGCTTATTCCTTGGGCCATCTCGGACGTCTCAACCATAGCACATCGCTTCGGCGCGGGCGGCAGCAGCACCAACGCACCCTCCATTGTGAGGAAACAGCCCCAAGGTCAAATTAAGGGGCGGTAAGGCGCGGGACGAGGTCAATCCGAGGCGGGAAGGCCTTAATCCTGCGCGGCGCACTTGTCGATATTGTCGGCGCGCTCGATCCCAGTCGGGTAATAGGCGCCGGTCGGCATCGCGCCAAACCCGAGCATCTTCTGCTTCCCCGCCTCGATGCTGTCGGTCTCATGCATGGATTTCAGCATCTTCACCGCGCAGCAATCGGCATCGAGCTCCATCTGCTTCAGTTGAGGCGCGATATAGAAGAACGGCTGCAAACCGACATGGCCGAACCCTTCATGAAAACGCTGAACATGGCCAAGCGTGTGATGGCAGCATTCATGTGCCATGAGGAAGCGGCCATAGGCCGGCGTTTCGTTCAGAATCGTTGAGCTGACCACGATCACCGGGCGCCCATCCGAGTCGAGCGTAGACATCGCCTGCTCCGGCAAGTCGCGCAAAATATAGGTGGTGACGCCGCAATAAGGATTATCGGTGGTGGGCAGGCCCCGGCCCGCATGCGCGCCGCCGCAATTGAGCCCGAGAGCCACGACAGCGGCCAGGGCGAGGATCGGAAGACGCATGATGGGCCCTCCGCTACGAGTCGCTTTCTTGCGAAAGCCTATCCTCCAAAGCAGGCTGCACCAATGGTTTTTGTCAATCGCGCCCATGATCGCCATATTAACTTCTGGCCGCGCCTGCGGGGATTAACTTTGGCGCGATCGGTGCGGCAATTTCCACGCCGCAGCGGCTGCCCCGCGCCCGAGCTTTTCGCCAAGGCGGCGACTGATCGGGCCCTAGCGGCCGATCCCGGAATAGGAGAAGCCGGCGGCGCGCGCCTGTGCCGGTAGATAGATGTTGCGAAGATCGACGAGAACATCGCCCCTCATGCGCCGCTTGAGCGCGTCGAGGTCAAGGGCGCGGAACTCGTTCCATTCCGTCATGACCACGATCACATCGGCCAAATCCGCCGCCTCAAGCGCGCTCTCGCACCATTTGATGTCGGGCAGTAGCGGCTCGGCATTCTCCCGCGCGTGCGGATCGTAAGCGCGTACCTTGGCTCCCTTCTCCTGCAGCATGGGAATGAGGATGAGGCTCGGCGCCTCGCGCACGTCGTCGGTGTCGGGTTTGAAAGCGACCCCGAGCACGGCGACGGTCTTGCCCGCAAGCGAGCCGCCCACGGCGTGCTCGACCCGTTTCGCCATAGCGATCTTCCGCTCGGAGTTGACTGTCTGCACTTGCTCGATCAGCGACAGCGGCGAGCGCTTCTCGCGCGCGGTGCGGATCAGCGCTGCGACGTCCTTGGGAAAGCACGAGCCGCCATAGCCGGGCCCCGGATGCAGAAACTTGTTGCCGATGCGCCCGTCGGCGCCGATCGCAGTCGCCACTTCCTGCACGTCGGCGCCGACCGCCTCGCAGAGATCGGCCACTTCGTTGATGAAGCTGATCTTCATGGCGAGAAAGGCGTTGGCGGTATATTTGGCGAGCTCGGCCGACTCCCGGCTCACGAACATGACCAAGGCATTGCGCAGGGTGAGCGGTTTGTACAGACGCTCCATGAGCGCACGCGCGCGTTCTTCGTCGCAGCCCACGAGGACGCGGTCGGGATGGGTGAAATCGTAAATGGCCGAGCCCTCGCGCAAAAACTCCGGGTTCGAGCAGACGGCGAAATCGGCATCGGGACGCAACAGCCTTAGGCGCCGCTCGATCTCCCGGCTCGTGCCGACGGGTACCGTCGATTTCGTTGCGATCACGGTGTAGCCGCGAAGATGCGGCGCAAGCTCTTCCACCGCCTGAAACACGAAGGAGAGATCGGCATGGCCATCGCCGCGGCGCATCGGCGTGCCCACGGCCAGGAACACGAGGTCGGCCTCTCCGATCGACGGATTGAGTTCGGTCGAGAAGCTGATCCGCCCCATGCGCAGGTTCCGCTCGAGGAGCTCCTCGAGGCGCGGTTCGTAGATCGGCACGCGGCCACGGCGGAGCTGGTCGATCCGTCCCGCATCTTTGTCAACGCAGGCGACATTCCAGCCGAACTCGGAGAAGCAAGCGGCGGAGACGAGGCCGACATAGCCCGCCCCAATCATGCAAATGTTCACGAAATGTGCCCTTGAGTGTGAGGGTGCCCGGGAGTCCCGGCTTCCTAGTTCATTCCGCCCTTCGGTTCAATGCCAGGGGCTTTGTGATCGACGCCAAGCTCGGCGAATATGACACTGGAGTGGGCAAGCGCCTTTGGCTAGGTTCTGGCGTTTCGCGCCGGTTAGGGCGTCCTTGGGCGAGTGAAAAAGCAAAGTCAAGCAACGGGATGGGTCCTCGTCTCCTCTATGCCCTGATCGTGGGGGCGGTCATCGCCGCCTCGCTTGCCCTTCGCGTTTGGGACCCGAGCCCAGTCGCGAGGCTCAGATCCCTCGTCTTCGACGCCTATCAGCGAGTGAGCCCGCGCGCCTTCGATCCGAGCTTGCCCGTGCGCATCGTCGATATCGACGAGGAGTCGCTGAAGGAGATCGGGCAATGGCCTTGGCCCCGCACAGTGTTGGCCGACCTCGTCGACAAGCTTGCCGCGAATGGAGCCGCAGCCATCGGCTTCGATACCGTGTTCCCCGAGCCGGACCGCATGTCTCCCGCTAACGCGTTGCGCTTCTGGCCGAAATCCGACGCGCTCGCGAGCCTCCGCGAGGAGGTGGAGAAGCTTCCCTCTAACGATCAGGTCTTTGCCGAAGCGATCGCCAAGGGACCTATCGTGCTCGGATTCATTTCGACGCCGGAAGGGACGTCGCAGCCCGAGACCAAGGCCGGCTTCGCCCATGGTGGTGATGATCCGGCGCTGTTCGCGCCCTACTACCCGGGTGCCGCGGCGAGCCTCAAAGAGTTACAGGACAAGGCGCAAGGCGCGGGCTCGCTCAATTGGATCCCTGAGCACGACCAGATCATCCGCCGCATGCCCATGATCGTCAGGATCGGCGATAAGCTCTACCCGTCTCTCGCTGCCGATCTCCTCCGCCTGGCTCAAGGTGCATCGACCTATGTCGTCAAATCCTCCGGCGCGAGCGGCGAGAAAGCCTTCGGCGAGAAGACCGGCATCGTCGGCGTCAAGGTCGGCGACTACGAGGTGCCGACCGAGGCCAACGGTCAGATGTGGATCAAATTCACGCCGAGCTCGAAGCAACGTTATCTGCCGGCTTACAAGGTGCTCAACGGCGCGATCGGCAGGGACGCGATCGAAGGGCGCATCCTCATCATCGGCACAAGCGCGGCGGGCCTACTCGACTTGCGAGCGACTCCCCTGGAGGCGTCCGTCCCCGGCGTCGAGCTGCATGCCCAGGCGGTCGAGCAAATCCTCCAAGGAGCCTTCCTCCAGCGTCCCGACTTCGCAACCCCGGCCGAGCTTCTCTACATTCTCGTGCTCGGCATCATCATCGCTTTTCTCATCTATCGGTCGGGAGCGCTCGGCAGCGCCGTGGTGGGCGGTATCGCCGTGATCGCCGTGATCGGTATCTCCTGGTACGCGTTCGATGCATTGGGCTGGCTCGTCGATCCGGTCTATCCCGCCATCGCGCTGACCGCGATTTACCTCGCCGGCACCGTGTTCGTGTTCCTGCGCACCGAGCGGGAGCGGAATCGCGTGCGCAATGCCTTCTCCCACTACATGGCGCCGGCGCTTGTCGAGCGCCTGGCCGACGACCCCTCGCGGCTCAAGCTTGGCGGCGAGACACGCGACATGACTCTCCTCTTTAGCGACGTGCGCGGCTTCACCACCATCTCGGAAGGACTCGACGCCGAGGAGCTGACGCATTTCTTGAACAGCCTGTTCACCCCGCTCAGCAACATCATTCTCGATGAGCAGGGCACTATCGACAAATTCATGGGCGATGCGGTGATGGCATTCTGGAACGCGCCACTCGAAGACACCGCCCATCCGAGCCACGCCTGTAGCGCTGCGCTCCGCATGATGGGCGAGATGGAGGTGCTGAACGCACGTTGGCGCAACGAGGCCGAGGCGAAAGGACGGCCTTACAAGCCGGTCAAGCTCGGCATTGGTCTGAATACGGGACTTTGCTGCGTCGGCAATCTCGGCTCAGAGACCCGCTTCGACTATTCGGTGATCGGCGACAACGTCAACGTCGCCTCGCGGCTCGAGGGTCAATCGAAGACCTACGATGTCGGCACCGTCGTGGGCGAGACCACCACCGCGCGCGCAGCGGATTTTGCCTTCATCGAGCTCGATCTCCTCAAGGTGAAGGGCAAGACCGAGGCGACCCGCATCTTCGCGCTTCTGGGCGATAACGCGCTGAAGCAATCCCAGTCCTTCATCGCGCTGGCAAAAAAGCACACCGAGTTTCTGAACCGCTACCGGGCGCAAGACTGGAACGGTGCCGAATCCTTGGCCGCCGAGTGCGAGAAGATGAACACCGTTCGCCTCAACCATCTCTATGCGCTCTATCGCGAGCGCATCGCGCATTTCCGCGTGAACCCGCCGCCGCCGCATTGGGACGGCACGGCCGAGGCTCTGTCGAAATAACGCCGATGTCCCATCTCGCGATCCTCGTCCTCGCCGCGGTTGCCGTCCTCATGTTCAAGCACATGGTGGCGGACTTCTATCTCCAAACCCCGTATCAATTCATGAACAAGGGCATCTATGGACATCCCGGCGGCTTCATCCATGCCGGCATCCACGTCGCGCTGACCCCCCTCGTCTATTTCGTGCTCGCGCCCGGCTCTTTGCTCCTGGCCGGCGCCATCGCGCTCGGCGAGTTCGCGGTGCACTATCATATCGACTGGTTCAAGGAGCGGATCACCCACCGTAACTCCTGGACGGCGCGCGACCGCGGCTTCTGGTTCGCGCTCGGCACTGACCAGTTCGTGCACGGACTGACTTATCTCGCGCTGATCGGGTTGCTGCTCACCGTCGCCGCTGTCACCTAACGGACATCACAGCAGGGCCGAGATCTCGCGATTGGCGAATTCGAGCCGGTCCGACAACAAGCGAATGATGAGCTTGTGGAGAGCCGCCGCAGCTTCTGGGTCTTCTCTCTGCATCTTGTCGAACGCCTCGCGGCGGAGCCTGTAGACCACGGTCGGCACCTCGGCGATCACGCTCGCCGTGCGCGGCACGTGCCGGTAGAAGCCCATCTCGCCGACCACCGTATGGCCGACCATTCGGCGCAGCCTGATCGGGCGGCCATGCTCATCGATGATGGTGATGGCAACGCAGCCCGAAGCTTGCAGCACCACGGAATCCGACGGCTCGCCCTGGCGGAACAGGAAGGCGCCCTTCTCCAGCTCCTCGCGCTCCATGAAGGAAGCGATGCGCTCGAAATCGAGCTGGCCGCCAAACTCCTTGCCGAGCCACGATTCGAAGCTGTGCACCGAGGCGTCGCCCACCTCGTGATAGAGGAGCAGCATGTCCTCGCACCATTCGACAGCCTCGTTGCGGCTGCCGAACAGCTGGTGCGGCCTTTCGCTGCCGAAAAACCCCGCCTTGTGAAAGCCTTGTTGCATAACCTCGCTCAAGCCGGAGAAGGCGAGCGTGACGCTCTGCTCCTCGCAATAATTGCGGAGCTTGACCAGGCTTAGCACCGCCGAGGTGTCGAGGCCGGGAACCTGACCGAAATCGAGCACCACATAACCGACCGGCTTGTCCTGCTGCCCCTCGATTACCCGCTTGATGCGCTCGAACAGTCCATTGGAGGAGCCGAAGAAGATGAAGCCGGACAGCCAGAACACATGCACGCGCTTGCCTTCCTCGCGGAGCAGGCGGCTCTGCTCGGGCGAACGCTCGACATTGCTCGAGAAGTCGTAGCGGGTGAGATGGCGGCGAATCACGCCGATGCGGCTGTAGCTCAAGGCAAACATGAGGCAGGCGCCGATGACGCCGAGCACCACGCCCATGAAATAGCTGAAATTGATGATGACCAGCGTCATCACTCCGGTCAGCGCCCACTCCATCCATGAGCTCTTGGCGGGCGCTTCCCACAGCTCGACGATTATCATCACGCCGAGATAAGCGAGCATCCCGCCGAGGATGGCCTTCGGCACCACGCTGCCGACATCAACGCCGGAGAACAGAATGATGGCGCAGACGACGCC
>DATJZL010000158.1:0-4871 GCA_035499115.1 Methyloceanibacter sp.
CGCCGCGCTCAGTGCGAGCGCTGCGAGCCTTGCCCTGCTCGCTCTGACCAACCACTGGCATGTCGCGACGCTGTTTCTTCTGCTCACCGTGCTGCTCTACATCCGCCACGCCTCGAATATCGGGCGGCTGGCGAGAGGCGAGGAGGCGCGGATTGGCGAGAGCAGCCCCTAAAGCCCCGCGCAAGGGAGCAACGGTCAGGCTTAACCGGCGCCAGCGGCTTGCCTGGCTCCGCCTGATCCGCAGCGAGAATGTCGGTCCTGCCACGTTCCGCGCGCTCGTCAACGAGTTCGGCGGCGCCGAAGCCGCCATCGATGCCTTGCCGATGCTCTCCCGCCGTGGCGGCCGCACGCACGACATCCGCCTCTATCGCGAGGACGAGGCCGAGGAGCAGCTCGCCGCTGCGGAGGCTCTCGGTGCGCAGCTGGTCGCCATCGGCGAGCCGGGCTACCCGCCGGCGCTTGGTGAAGTGGACGCTCCCCCGCCCCTCCTTTACGTGAAGGGCAATCTCGACCTCGCCGCGATTCCCATCGTCGCCATCGTCGGCGCGCGCAACGGCTCGGCAGTCGGACAAAAATTCACGCGAGGTCTTGCCACCGATCTCGGGCTCGAGGGCTTCGTCATCGCGTCTGGCCTTGCCCGCGGTATCGACACCGCGGCGCATCTTGCCTCGCTCGAGCGCGGCACCATCGCCGTGCTCGCTGGCGGCATCGACAATGTCTACCCGCCGGAGAACCAGGACCTCCAGCAGGCGATCGGAACGAAGGGTTTGCTCATCAGCGAGCGTGCTCCCGGCTTCTCGCCGCGTGGCAAGGATTTCCCGCGCCGCAACCGCCTAATCTCGGGAATCTCGCTTGGCGTGGTCGTGGTCGAGGCGGCCGAGCGCTCGGGCTCGCTCATCACCGCGCGCTTTGCCGGCGAACAGGGCCGCGAGGTCTTCGCCGTGCCGGGAAGCCCGCTCGATCCCCGTTCGGCCGGGACCAACAATCTGCTGAAGCAGGGCGCCGGCCTCGTCACGTCTGCGAGCGACATCGTCGAGGCGCTCGCACCGATCCTTGGCCGTCCGCCGGCGCCCAAGACCGAGCTCGCCTCCTCCGACGAGCATGGCGCGCCGCGGCCCCTCCCCGACATCGGCGCGAGCGAGCGCGAGCGTGTCATCGGCGCGCTCGGGCCAAGCCCGGTCGATATCGACGAACTGATCCGGACCACCGGGCTCGAGACCCGCAAGGTGCATATTGTCCTGTTGGAGCTAGACCTTGCGGGAAGACTGCAACGCCACGGGCAGCAGCTGGTTTCGCTGATCGAAAGCTAGCCGGGAGGCGCTAGTCGGGAGTGGCCTTTTCGTTGTTGGCCTCTTCCAGGGCGATATTGATCAAATAGGCGAGGAACTGCAGCTGTGCGTTGTGGGCGACGACTCTCAAACCCTCGAGCAGGGAAGCGATATATTCCGCAGCCTCCCTCCGGCTAAGCTCTCGACCGTCGTTGAATGAACTCGCGCCGCCTCCTGGAGGCTGGCTGCGGGGCCCTACCATTTCATTTTGCCTTATTTCCCGCCGATTGCGCACGAAGCTCTCGCCTCCCCGAACCCGATTATTCGGCGCGGCTGCCGCTCCAAATTCACTCTTGGCCCTTAACAGTCTGAAGTTGTCTTAGCTAGTATATACGACTAGAAGTTGTCAATCCGTGCGCGGTGAATTTGACACCGGGCCCTGGAGACACCATTTTCGGGCAGCTAACGAGGGGCCGATTGGGCCCGCCGCCCTCAGCCTGACGCAATTTGCGCGGCTAGGAACATCTCAATGAACATCGTCATCGTCGAGTCGCCCGCCAAGGCCAAGACCATCAATAAGTATCTGGGGCCAGGATACCGCGTCATCGCCTCCTACGGCCATGTGCGCGATCTGCCTTCTAAGAACGGCTCGGTCGTGCCCGACAACGATTTCGAGATGCATTGGGACGTCGAGCCCAAAGCCGCCAAGCGGCTCGACGAAATCGCCAAGGCAGTCAAGGGGGCGAGCAAGCTGATCCTGGCGACCGACCCCGACCGCGAGGGTGAGGCCATCTCCTGGCATGTGCTCCAAGTGCTCGACCGCAAGAAGGCTTTAGCAGGCATTCCGGTCGAGCGCGTGGTGTTCAATGCCGTCACCAAGGAGGCGGTGCTCGACGCGATGCATCACCCGCGCGCGATCGACGGACCGCTGGTCAACGCCTACCTAGCCCGCCGCGCGCTCGATTATCTCGTGGGCTTCACTCTCTCCCCCGTGCTGTGGCGAAAGCTGCCGGGCGCCCGCTCCGCCGGACGCGTACAGTCGGTGGCGCTGAGGCTCGTGTGCGACCGCGAGCTCGAGATCGAGCAGTTCAAGGAACAGGAATATTGGACGATCCTGGCCGAACTCGCCACGGCCAAGAACGAGACCTTCCAGGCGAGACTATTCTCGATCGGCGGCAAGAAGCTCGACAAGTTCGATATCGCCGACCAGGCGACGGCCGAGCGTCTGAGGGCCGCGCTCGAAGGCGGCCGCTTTGCCGTATCGAATATCGAGAGCAAGTCGCAGCGCCGGAACCCCGCGGCCCCGTTCACCACTTCGACCCTGCAGCAAGAGGCCTCGCGCAAGCTCGGCTTCTCGCCCCGCCACACCATGCAGCTCGCTCAAAGGCTCTACGAAGGCGTCGATCTCGGCGGCGAGGCAGAGGGGCTGATCACCTATATGCGAACCGACGGTGTGCAGATCGTGCCCGAGGCCGTTGCTGCCGTGCGACGCCTCCTCACCAAGCTCTATGGCGAGCGCTACGTCCCTGCCTCCGCGCGCGCATACGAGACCAAGGCCAAGAACGCACAAGAAGCGCATGAGGCGATCCGGCCGACCGATTTCAGCAAGACCCCCGACTCCGTCTCCCGTTATCTCGATGATGACTCGGCCAAGCTCTATAAGCTCATCTGGCAAAGGACGCTCGCAAGCCAGGCCTCCAGCGCCGACATCGAGCGCACCGCCGTCGATATCGACGTGACCGCCGGGGACGGCTCTACCTACGGCGTCAGGGCAACGGGCTCGGTGGTCCGCTTCGACGGCTTCCTCAGAATCTACGAGGAAGGGATCGACGACGCGATCGGCGAGGACGGCGCTCTCCCCGCCCTCACCAAGGGCCAGAAACTCGATCCGCGCAAGATCGAGGCGAAGCAGCACTTCACCGAGCCGCCGCCCCGCTATAGCGAGGCCACTCTGATCAAGAAGATGGAGGAGCTCGGCATCGGCCGCCCCTCCACCTACGCGACGACGCTGAATGTGCTCCGCGACCGCGAATATGTCCGCCTCGACAAGAAGCGGCTCTATCCCGAAGACAAGGGGCGGCTGGTCACGGCCTTTCTCGAGAGCTTCTTCCGTCGCTATGTCGAGTACGACTTCACCGCCGATCTCGAGGAGAAGCTCGATCTCATCTCGGCGGGCAAGCTCGAATGGAAGGATGTGTTGCGCGATTTCTGGCGCGAGTTCATCGCCGCGGTGAACGACATCGGCGAGCTCAGGATCGCCCATGTGCTCGATGCTCTGAACGATCTGCTCGGACCCCACATCTTCCCCGAACCCGCCGCGGGCGGCGACCCGCGCGGTTGTCCCTCTTGCAGCGTGGGGCGCCTCAGCCTGAAGGTCGGCAAGTTTGGCGCCTTCGTCGGTTGCTCCAACTATCCGGAATGCCGCTATACCCGCCAGCTCGCCGAGACCGGGGACAAGGCCCCTTCGGCCGAGGCGAAAGTCCTCGGCACCGATCCCGAGACGGGCCTCGACGTCACGCTCCGCACCGGCCGCTTCGGTCCTTACGTCCAGCTTGGTGAAGGTAACGGCAAGGAAAAGCCGAAGCGCGCCTCGATCCCCAAAGGCACCGACCCCGAGAGCCTCGAGCTTGACCGTGCGCTCGCGCTGCTGGCGCTTCCCCGCGAGATCGGCACCCATCCCGAGACGGGCAAGCCAATTGTGGCAGGCTTCGGCCGCTACGGGCCTTACGTTCAACATGACGGCAAATATGCGAGCCTTTCGGCGCCTGAAGAGGTGTTCGAGGTCGGCATCAACCGCGCCGTGAGCCTGCTGGCCGAGAAGGCCGCCAATCGCCGGCCGCGCGGCGCGAGTGTCATCAAGGAGCTCGGCGATCATCCCGAGCTTGGCGGCAAGATCCAGGTGCTGTCAGGCCGCTACGGTCCCTACGTGAAGCATGGCAAGGTCAACGCCACGCTGCCCAAGGACATCGAGCCCGAGCAGACCACGCTCGCCCAGGCGGTCGAGCTGATCGCGGCGCGCAGCGCCAAAGGTCCTGCCAAGAAGCCGCCCAAGGCGTCCTCGCCTGGCAAGGCGTCCAGCAAGAAGTCAGCGCGCAAGAGCGGCAAGAGCAACAAGGAAGCCGTCGAGGAGACGGCAGGCTGAGGAGCCCGTGGCAAAGACTAAGGGGGCTCCGCGCCAGGCGACCGTGGGCAGACTACCTTCGAAACAAGAGATCCTCGATTTTCTCGAAACCGCGAGCGGCAAGTCCGGCAAGCGCGAGATCGCGCGCGCCTTCGGGGTGAAGGGTAGCGACCGTGTCGCCCTGAAAGAGCTTCTGCGCAGCATGGCCGATGACGGCCTGATTGCTGGATCGCGCCGGAAGCTCGCCAAGCCGGGCGCCTTGCCGCCGGTCACGGTGATCGAGATCGTCTCGCGCGATAGAGACGGCGAGTTCGTGGCGCGTCCTGCCACCTGGGACGAGGAGCATGGTGCTCCGCCCCGCATCCTCATGGTCGAAAGCAAGCGCGACGCTGGCCCCACCGCCGGCATCGGCGACCGTGTGCTCGCGCGCATCACAGCGCTCGGGGCCGATGCCGATTACCCTTATCAGGCGCGTACCATCA
>DATJZL010000159.1:0-5563 GCA_035499115.1 Methyloceanibacter sp.
AGCGCCGGCGGGAAGATCCAGGTGTCGGCGATCTCGCCGAGATTGGCGATCGCCCCCTTCCCGTCGATGCTATGTTTGGCAAAGCAGCAGAACAGTTCGGCCGAGATGTTGTTGGTGAAGTAATAGTCGAGCGTCAGAGCCGGAATCACCTCGGTGCTGACGTCGGCGTCCGCTCCCGGGATCACCGCGCCGCCCGCGCGCACCGTCGCGTCGGTATCAGGGTCGACCACCGTGCCGAGCACCTTGATCCCGAATTTCCCGTCGTCGCTTCCCGCCGTGGCGGGCTCAGCAAGCGCGATCGCGCTCAAGGCCACACTCAGGGCTAGCAACGCGCCTCTTGCCGCTCTTGGCATTTTCGAAATCCCCCTGGTCCCGCCGACGTCCGCGCGCGCAAAGCCTCGCGCGATCGTCAGTCCTCAGCCATTCTTGGAAGGGCACGCCTGGCAAGAGAAGCGTGGATCGCCCCCTCATGCTGACGGGGATCAGACGCCTGCGCTTATGGGCTCGACTGTTGCGGCAGGAACACGGTTTTTCCTGATCCAGGTCAAATCGCTGTGAGCGCGCGTGCCTCATCGGCAACGCTTCCTGCCATCACCTTGTTGATCAATATCAAGGCGCGCCGCTCCCTCTCGCTCGACTCCTTATTCTCCATGCGACCCGCATTGCCGTCCGAGGGGGAAGACCATTGGTTATGACATCAGGGGCCAATCCGAGGAGCACGGTCAAACCGTTTGCCGACCCCCCTCTTGCGCAATCCAAAACCGATCGCCTCGCGGCGCTCCACGCCGCGCTCTCCCCTCATGTCGCGACCATACGCACGCGTCGCGGGCAGAACGTGACGCTGACGCTGATGGCCGAGGGCGGCGAGGCGGCATTCATCGTCCGCACGGGCGTGTTGACTGTCGGCGTGACCATGCCAGGGACCTCCCGGCAGGTGGTCGCCATCCTATTTCCCGGCGATGTGCTGTGCTCTGGCTTCGTGCCGCGCGAGGCTGACGGGACGCTGACGCCGGCCAACGCCGGCGAGTTGTGGCGGCTGCGCTGGTCGGTCTTTGCCGAACTCTCGGCGAAGGATGCGGCCGTTGCCAGCTTCTACCACGAGGCGATCGACCGTCAGATGGCCTGCCGCGCGATCCATGTCGCGGCGATCGGCCAGTTCGACTGCCGGCAGCGGGTGGCGACCTTTCTGCTCGAGCTCGCCTTGCGCACCGGTACGCCATCGCCGAGCGGTGGCGGCGTGGTGTTCGACATGCCCTTGAGCCGGATCGACGTCGCCGACTATCTCGGGCTGAACGCCGATACGCTGTCGCGCACCATGTCGCGGCTTAGGTCCTCGGGCGTGCTGAACCATAGCGAGCGCAATCGTGTCGTGGTGCGGGACCTTCGCGCGCTGGGGGCGCTCTCGCCCGCTTCGCGCGCGCTCATCGCCCTCTACGGCGACCGAGTGCTGTGAGGCGAGGCCGCGCTCTCTATCCCGCGTGGGACCCGCCGTCGTTCTCCCCGCCGTTTTCTCCGCCATTCTCGTCGGGGATGTGCTCGACCGAGACCACGCGCTCGCCTTCGGCGGTAGTGAACACGATCACCCCTTGCGTCGACCGTCCCATGATGGAGATGCCTTCGACAGGCACGCGGATGAGCTGGCCGCCGTCGGTGACCAGCATGATCTGATCGCTCTCCTCGACCGGGAATGACGCCACCAGGTTGCCATTTCGCTGATTCACGGTCATGGCGATGATGCCTTTTCCGCCGCGCCCCGAGATGCGGTACTCGTAGGCGGAGGTGCGCTTGCCGTAGCCCTTCTGCGAGACGGTGAGCACGAACTCCTCATGCGCGCTGAGCTCGGCATAGCGCTCCGGGCTCAACACCACGGCCTCCTCGCCGTTCTCCTCCGTCTCCATGTCTTGCTCGGGTTCGGCCCCGCCGCGTCTGACGCTGTTGGCCTGACGCACATAGGCAGTGCGCTCCGCCGGCGGGGCCTCAACGTGGTTGAGGATCGCCATGGAGATCATCTCGTCATCGCCTTCGAGTTTGATGCCGCGCACGCCGGCCGATTCGCGGCCCTTGAACACGCGTACGTCCGTCACGGGGAAGCGAATCGCTTGTCCCTCGGCGGTGGTCAGCAGCACATCCTGTTGTTCGTTGCACACCTGGACGCCGACGATGCGGTCGGGGCCTTCGAGCTTCATGGCGATCTTGCCGTTCTGCCGCACCTCGATGAAGTCCGACAGCTTGTTGCGCCTGACCGTGCCGCCATTGGTGGCGAACATCACGTCGAGCTTCGCCCACGAGGCCTCGTCCTCCGGGAGAGGCAGGATGGTGGTGATGGTCTCGTCCTTGTCGAGCGGCAACAGATTGACCAGGGCCTTGCCGCGCGCCTGCGGGGCCGCGAGTGGCAGCCGCCACACGGTCATCTTGTAGGCCATGCCGCGCGAGGAGAAGAAAAGCACCGGCGTGTGGGTGTTGGCGATGAAGATGCGGGTGACGAAATCTTCCTCGCGCGTCGCCATGCCGGCGCGGCCTTTGCCACCGCGGCGCTGGGCGCGATAGGCCGAAAGCGGCACACGCTTGATGTAGCCCTTGTGGCTGACGGTGACGACCATGTCCTCGCGCTGGATCAGGTCCTCGTCCTCGACCTCACCCTCCATCTCGAGAATCTCGGTGCGGCGCGGAGTGCCGAACTCGGTCTTGATGGCGGTGAGCTCGTCCTTGACGATGCCGACGATGCGGGCACGAGAGCGCAAGATATCGAGATAGTTGCCGATCTCGGCTCCGAGCCCTTTCAGCTCATCGCCGATTTCGTCGCGGCCAAGCGCGGTCAGCCTCTGCAGGCGGAGATCGAGGATGGCGCGGGCCTGCTCGTCGGAGAGGCGATAGGTGCCCTTGGCCGAGACCTTGTGGCGCGGGTCGGCGATCAGCTCGACGAGCGCCACCACGTCCTTGGCCGGCCAGTCGCGCGTCATCAACTGCTCGCGCGCGGTCGAGGGATCGGGCGCGTTCCGGATCAGCTTGATGATCTCGTCGATATTGGCGACGGCGATGGCGAGGCCGACGAGGATATGCGCCCGATCGCGCGCCTTGCGCAGAAGGAACTTGGTGCGTCGTCCGACAACCTCCTCGCGGAACTCGGTGAAGGCGCGGATCAGGTCCTTGAGGTTGAGCTGCTCGGGCTTGCCGCCGATGAGCGCTACCATGTTGCAGCCGAAGGTCGATTGCAGCGCCGAGAAGCGGTAGAGCTGGTTCAGCACCACGTCGCCCATGGCGTCGCGCTTGAGCTCGATCACCACGCGCATGCCCTGGCGGTCGGACTCGTCGCGAATGTCGGCGATGCCCTCGATCCTCTTGTCGCGCACCAGTTCGGCGATCTTTTCGACCATCGCCGCCTTGTTCACCTGATAGGGGATCTCGGTGATGACGAGCGCCTCGCGCTCCTTGCGGACGGTCTCGTTGTGCACTCGGCCGCGCATCAGGATCGAGCCGCGGCCCTTGTGATAGGCCGATCTGATGCCGGTCTTGCCGAGGATCAGCCCGCCGGTCGGGAAGTCGGGACCGGGCACGAGCTCGACCAGCTCATCGATGGTGATGGCGGGATTGTCCAGATAGGCGATGCACGCGTCGATTACCTCGCCGAGATTATGCGGTGGGATGTTGGTCGCCATGCCGACCGCGATACCGCCTGCCCCGTTGACCAGGAGGTTGGGGAACTTGGCCGGAAGAACCGACGGTTCCTCGAGGCGGTCGTCGTAGTTCGGTTTGAAGTCGACCGTGTCCTTGTCGAGATCGTCGAGCAGATATTGTGCGATCTTGGAGAGGCGCGCCTCGGTGTAGCGCTCTGCCGCGGGCGGATCGCCGTCGACCGAGCCGAAATTGCCCTGCCCGTCGATCAGCGGCAGGCGCATGGAGAACTCCTGCGCCATGCGCACGAGCGCGTCGTAGATGGCAAGATTGCCGTGCGGGTGGAAGTCGCCCATCGTGTCGCCGACGACCTTCGACGACTTCATGTGCTTCTTGTTGAAGTCGAGGCCCAACCGCTGCATGGCGTACAGGATGCGCCGGTGCACGGGCTTCAGCCCGTCGCGCACGTCGGGCAGCGCGCGCGACACGATCACGCTCATGGCGTAATCGAGATAAGACCGCTTCATCTCGTCGATGAGCGAGATCGGTCTGATGTCAGAGGGCGACGGACCCTCGACGTCGGTCTTCTCGTTGTCGGCCAAGGGAGGAAAAAGCCTGCTTTAGTTGTTCAGTGAACCCGCAAATGCCGTCGCCGGCGAGAGAACAAACCACCCGCTCAGGAGGCGAAAGCGATTGCTGTAGGACGTCCCTCTATAGCTGATTTCGCGCGGCCTCCGCAACCGCTGTAGCGGCCGCCATGCGATTTGTTTTTGCTTGTTTTGTCAATTACTTATACGATCACAGCCTCGCCATTTTGATGGCGCACACTGGCCTTGTTCGCGAACGTGCAAAACGGCGATTCGTCACCGCATGACGGCGCGCGAGACGCGAGATTCTAGGGAACGATCGAGGCGAGGAGACGTTGGTCGAACAGGCGGCGTCACGGGACTTAAGAGCCCCGCCCCTCCTGGCGAAACAACGCCTAACCCCCCGAGAGAAACGATCGAAGGAGTGACACCATGACTCGTTTCCTGACCACGACCGCCATTGGTCTCATGCTTGGCACGGCTCCGGTCCTCGCCGAGACGCAGGCACCGATCACCACACCCGAGGCTGCTCCGGCGCTTCAACAGCCAGCCGAGCCGTCAACGGCGATGCCTTCCAATCCCGCCGATCCGACCAATCCGATGGCACCGCAAGTGCCGCCTGAGGTGATGGCGCCGGCGCCTTCGGGCACCCCCTCGCAATCGTCGGACGTGCCGAAGTCGCTCTCGCCCGACCACTCTGCCACGGCGGCGCAGGAAACCTCTCCTTTCCTCGTCAAGCAGGACGCCAGTGAGTTGCTGGCAGCCAACCTGATCGGCCAGACCGTGCTGGACGCCAATAACGAGTCGATCGGCGAGGTCACCGACCTCATCACCGACAAGGACGGCAAGATCCTCGCCGTGCTGATCGGAGCCGGCGGCTTCCTCGGCATCGGCCAGAAGGACCTCGCTATTCGCTTCGAGGACATCAAGGTCTCGCGCGACGAGAACGACGATCTCATGGTGAAGGCGGACGTCACCAAGGGGATGGTTGCCCAGGCCCCGGACTATCAGACGCTCGACGAGCAGCAGATGATCGTGGGCGAGAAGAGTGACCGCGAGGAGAACTCGCAATAGCGAGGCGCCTCGCGCTTCAAGCCGAGAAAGAGCCCGGCTTCCCCCAGCGAACGCGAGGCCGGGCTCTTTCTTTGGCTCCATCAAGCGGGCTTGGCGATCATCAGCCAGAAGATGGCGAGCATGGACAGGAAGGCCGGCCAGCCGAGCCAGAACCAGATGCGTGACAAGCGGCGATAGGCGCGAGGCAGCTCGAGCTGCCTCGTGGCAACCGCGGCCTCGGCAAGATCGCGCATCCTGATCTGCAGATAGACCACGGGCAGCCAGCACGCTCCGATCAGCCCATAGAGCGC
>DATJZL010000160.1:0-2147 GCA_035499115.1 Methyloceanibacter sp.
CGGGACAGGAGCTTGCCTTCGCGCTGGCAACCGCCGAGGCCGTTCTCGATGAGGTGAGGAAATCGGGCGAAGTGCCGCCCAAGCAATTTCCGCAGGTCGTCGGCAGCATCTCTTTCTTCGTCAATGCCGGGGTGCGCTTTATCACCGAGGTGTCGAAAATGCGCGCCTTTGTCGATCTGTGGGATGAGATCGCCGAGCAGCGCTACGGCGTCACCGACCCGAAGCTGCGGAGATTCCGCTACGGCGTGCAGGTGAACTCGTTGGGCTTGACCGAACAGCAGCCCGAGAACAACGTCTACCGCATCCTGCTGTCGATGCTCGCAGTCACTCTGTCCAAGAACGCACGCGCACGCGCCGTGCAGCTTCCCGCCTGGAACGAGGCGCTCGGCCTGCCGCGGCCGTGGGACCAGCAATGGTCGCTCAGGCTCCAGCAGATCGTTGCCTACGAGACCGACCTCTTGGACTACGGCGACATCTTCGACGGCTCGGGAGAGATCGACCGCAAGGTCGAGGAGCTCAAGGAGGAAGCGCGCGCCGAGCTCGCCAAGCTCCAATCGATGGGCGGGGCGGTCGCGGCCATCGACTACATGAAGGAGGCGCTGATCGCCTCGAATGCCGCCCGCGTCGAGGCCATCGAAAAGGGAGAGCAGGTCCTCGTCGGCGTCAATGCCTATACTGAAACCGAGCCCTCGCCGCTCTCGGCAAGCGGCACCGAAGGCATTCAGACCGTCGGGGAGTCGGTCGAGATCGAACAGGTTGCTGCCCTTCAGGCTTGGCGCCGCGACCGCGACGACAAGGCCGTGCGCCAGGCGCTGATCGACCTGAAGGCCGCCGCCGCCGAAGGGCGTAACATCATGCCGCCCTCGATTGCCGCCGCTAAGGCCGGCGTCACCACCGGCGAATGGGGCCAGGTTTTGCGAGAAGTGTTCGGCGAATATCGCGCGCCGACCGGCATCCACGCCAAGCACGCGATCGATAAGGCGAGATTGGAGGACGTGCGCGAGGCGGTCGAGCAGGTCTCCGGCAAGCTCGGGCGCACGCTTACGTTCGTGGTCGGCAAGCCCGGTCTCGACGGCCACTCCAACGGCGCCGAGCAGATCGCCGTGCGCGCCACCGACGTCGGCATGGAGGTGGTCTATGACGGCATCAGGTTGACCCCCGCCGAGATCGTCCAGCAGGCGCGCGAGGCCAAGGCCCACGTAGTCGGGCTCTCGATCCTATCAGGCTCGCATGTGTCGCTGGTGCGCGAGGTGGTGCAACGCCTGCGCGAGGCGGGCATGGGCGACGTGCCGGTCGTGGTCGGCGGCATCATCCCGCCGGAGGACGTCAACATCCTCAAGCAATGCGGCGCGTCCGCCATCTACACCCCGAAGGACTTCCAGCTGAACGACATCATGCTCGGCATCGTGAAGCTCGTCGACGCCAAGGCCGAGACGCTTGCGGGCGTCAGCGTTCCCGTACCGCCGCTTCGTGCCCGCGAGAAAGTCCCGGTGTCGGGAACCTAGCCCGCTCGACGCACCTCAAAATCGTGGATGGCCGACACGAGCCTGGCCATGGCGGCCTTCATGTTTGATAGATTGGGGCCCTGTCGTGACCGTTTGCTGCAATGGGGGACATCATGAATTTTCACTTGAGCACGCCGCGGCGAGAGACCTTCCTCGTCTCCGTCGTCATCGCCGCACTCGTCGTCCTCGGCATGATCGTGCCGCTGCCGTTCTTCACCGGCTATGCGCTCGGTCTGCTCTTGATCGCCTATCTGATTTTGCTGGCCGGCGTGCTGCTCGACAATCTCTAGCCGGCAAGCAGAGCGGGCTCGTCGCCCGCATCTTTGGCAAGGAACGGGGCGAGCACGCGATAGAGCTCGCGCCCGCGGATCGGCTTCGACACATAGGCGTCCATGCCGGCTGAGAGATAGACGCCGCGGTCGCCTTTCTTGGCGGAGACCAGGGCCACGATCGGCACCTCTGCCGCCGGAGCACGCAACGCGCGGATTCGTCTCGCCGCCTCGACGCCGTCGAGATCGGGCATCATCACATCCATCAGCACGGCGTCGTAGTGCTTGGAGGCGAGATTGAGGATCGCCGTTCCGACGCTCGCCACCATGTCGTGGCTCACGCCGAACTCATCGAGATAGGTGGCGATCAGCA
>DATJZL010000161.1:0-11111 GCA_035499115.1 Methyloceanibacter sp.
TCACCGCCGCCGGTCCCGTCACCTTCGCCAGCTTCTTCAACCTCCGCTATGACCCGCTCCAGGGCATCATCTTTCTTTATTACGTGATCCTCGGCCTTGCGTTCATCACCAATCTCGTGACGCTTAGGCTCAGGCGCCTGCCGATCGGGCGCGCGTGGGAGGCGATGCGCGAGGACGAGATCGCCTGCCGCTCGCTCGGCATCAACACCACCATCACCAAGCTCACGGCGTTTGCGACGGGCGCTCTGTTCGGCGGACTTGCCGGCAGCTTCTTCGCCACGCGCCAGGGCTTCATCAGCCCCGAAAGCTTCACCTTCATCGAGTCCGCCATCATCCTCGCCATCGTCGTGCTCGGCGGCATGGGGAGCCAGCTCGGCGTCGCCATCGCCGCGATCGTCATGGTGGGCGGGTTCGAGGCGCTCCGCCACACCGACTGGCTCCAAGATATCTTCGGCCAGGATTTCGATCCCGCGCTCTACCGCATGCTCCTATTCGGCATCGCCATGGTGGCGATCATGGTGTGGCGCCCGCGCGGCATCGTCGGCTCGCGCTCGCCGACCATCGTGCTGAAAAAGGCGCGCGCCATCTCCTCGGACCTCGTCAAAGAGGGCCACGCATGAAGCCGTGGGAGAGCGATCCCCTGCTCAAGGTCGAGCATCTGACCATGCGCTTCGGCGGCCTGGTCGCCGTCGACGACGTCTCATTCGAGGCCGGGCGTCATGACATCACCGCGCTGATCGGGCCTAACGGGGCCGGCAAGACCACGGTGTTCAACTGCATTACCGGATTCTACAAGCCGACCGAAGGGCTGATGCAGCTCGATCATCCGGGCGGCGAGAGCTTTCGCCTCGAGCGCCTCGACGACCACACGATCAATTCGGCCGCCCGCGTCGCCCGCACCTTCCAGAACATCAGGCTCTTTCAGGGCATGACGGTGCTGGAGAATCTGATGGTGGCGCAGCACAACGTGTTGAACCGCTCATCGGGCCTGACCATCGGCGCCCTGCTCGGCTTGAGCGGCTTCGGCAAGGCGGAGAAGGAAGCGGTCGATTATGCGCGCCACTGGCTCGACCGGGTCGGGCTCACGCGACGCGCCGACGAGGCGGCGGGCTCGCTGCCCTATGGCGATCAGAGGCGTCTCGAGATTGCGCGCGCGATGTGCACGCGGCCCCTCCTGCTCTGCCTCGATGAGCCGGCAGCTGGGCTCAACGCCCGGGAGAGCGACGGTCTGAACGAACTCCTCTTCTCCATCCGCAAGCAAGAGGGCATCGCGCTCCTCCTCATCGAGCACGACATGAGCGTGGTCATGCGCATCTCGGACCATGTCGTCGTGCTCGACTACGGTAAGAAGATCGCCGACGGCACGACCGAGGAAGCGCGCAACGACCCGCGCGTCATCGCCGCCTATCTCGGCGTTCCCGACGAGGAGCTGCCGCTGGTCGAGCGCGAGGTGCGCGCATGAGCCAGGCGCTCCTCGAAATGCGGAAAGTGACGAGCCGCTACGGCCTGCTCCCGATCCTGCACGGCGTGAGCCTCGACATCAAACAGGGTGAGATCGTCGCGCTGATCGGCGGCAACGGCGCCGGCAAGACGACGCTGATGATGACCATCTTCGGCCGCCCCCGCGCGAGCGACGGCCGCATCCTATTCCAGGGCCGCGACATCACCCGGCTGCCCACGCACGAGGTGGCGAGGCTTGGCATCGTGCAGTCTCCCGAGGGGCGGCGCATCTTCTCGCGCATGACGGTACTCGAGAATCTCCAGATGGGGGCCATCGTCGCCAACGATCCGGCGAATTTCGACAAGGATCTGGAGCACGTCTACACGCTCTTTCCCCTGCTCAAGGCACGCCAATATCAGCGGGGCGGCACGCTCTCCGGGGGCGAGCAGCAGATGCTCGCCATCGGCCGCGCGCTGATGGGTCGCCCCACCCTGCTCCTACTGGACGAGCCGTCGCTCGGCCTTGCTCCTCTCATCGTCAAGCAGATCTTCGCCGCGATCCGTGCGCTGAACGCCGATTACGGCCTGACCGTCTTCCTCGTCGAGCAGAGCGCCTATCACGCGCTCAGGCTCGCCCATCGCGGCTATGTCATGGTCAACGGCAAGATCACCATGAGCGGCACGGGCGCCGAGCTCCTCGGCAGCCCAGAGGTGCAGGCGGCCTATCTCGAGGGTGGCGCGCAGGGCGCTCCGAAGCAGGGAGCGCGCAAGTGAGCTGGCTCTCCGACGACGGGCCTTTCGTCTTCCTGGCGCTGACCGTGATCCTAGGCGGCGGCGCCGCTTTTCTCTCGGGACGCGGCCTGGCGCGAGGCTGGAAGCCGTTCGGTCGCCTGTTCTTCTATATGGCTCTGCTCGCGGCGGCCGTGCGCTTCTTCCATTATGCCCTGTTCGACGGCGAGCTGCTCTCGCCCTACTACTATCTCGTGACCTATGTGATCCTGGCCGCCGCCGCCTGCCTCGGCTTCCGCGTCATGCGCACGACGCAGATGGTCACGCAATATCGCTGGCTCTATGAGCGGACGAGCCCGCTCACTTGGCGCGATCGACGAGCCTGATCGCTCAACGCCTTATCGGCGCGCGCAAATGATATTAAAGTGAAGTTGGTCCTTGTAGAGGGAGGTATGGATGAAACGCTTTGCCGGGCTGCTGGCAGCCCTTGCCCTAGCCGTTCTGATGGCCGCTTGCGGCGATGGCGGCGGAAAGGGAAGCGACACGATCCCGATCGCCGTGGTCGGCCCGGTCACGGGCCAATACGCCTCCTTCGGCGCGCAAATGACGAATGGCGGCCAGATGGCGGTCGATGACATCAACGCGGCGGGCGGGGTGCTCGGCAAGAAGCTCGACCTCGATATCGGCGACGATGCTTGCGATCCGAAGCAGGCGGTCGCGGTCGCCAACCAGATGACCGGCAACGGCGTGGCGCTGGTGGCGGGGCATTATTGCTCGGGCTCGTCGATCCCGGCATCCAAGGTCTATGCCGAATCGAACATGGTGCAGATCTCGCCCGCCTCGACCAATCCCGCCTTTACCGACGACCGCGCCGGACCGAACATCTATCGGGTATGCGGGCGCGACGACCAGCAGGGCGGCATCGCCGGCAAATATCTCGCCACGCATTTCGCCGACAAGAACATCGCCTTCGTCCACGACAAGACGGCTTACGGCAAAGGCCTCGCCGACGAGACCAAGAAGGCGCTCAACGCGGCGGGCAAGCAGGAGGCGATGTACGAGGCGATCACCGCCGGCGAGAAAGACTATTCGGCGCTCGTCTCGAAGCTCAAGCAGGCCAATATCGATGTGGTCTATTTCGGCGGCTATCACACCGAGGCAGGCCTCATCATTCGCCAGATGCGCGACCAGGGCTTGAACACGATCCTGATGGGCGGCGACGCGCTCATCACTCAGGAGTTCTGGTCGATCACCGGGCCGGCCGGCGAAGGCACGCTCATGACCTTCTCGCCTGACCCGCGCAAGAACCCGGCGGCTGCCGAGGTGGTCAAGCGCTTCAAGGACAAGGGCATCGAGCCCGAGGGCTATGTGCTCTACACCTATGCGGCGATCCAGGCTTGGAAGCAGGCCGCCGACAAGGCGAAGTCGGTCGACTCGGCGGAGGTGGTCAAGGCGCTCAACGACACCGAGTTCGATACGGTGGTCGGTAAGTTCAAGTTCAACGAGAAGGGCGACCCGAACCTGCCGCCTTATGCCGTCTATCGCTGGTCCAACGGCACCTATGAGGAGATCGGCGACGAGGCGCCGAAGCCCGCAGGCTAGTGCTTCTTGGCGGCAGCTTCCTGCGCCTTGAAATAGGCTTCGAGCTCTTTCTCGACGCGCACCAGATCCTCGGGGAGCGGAAGACCAAGGCCCTTGAACTCGTTCAGCTTCTCCATGATGCGGAGATAGAGGTCATGCGGGTTCTCGGGCGGCGTGTCCATCTGGTTGATGAGGAGCGCAAGCTCAGCCTCAAGATCGTCGAATGCCATGACTGATCGCCTCCTCAAGCCGTTTGCCGATGTCGGGCCGCACCATAGACAAGGCCGCCAAAGAAGTCAGCATGGCAGGCGATTGCGGCCGGCGCATTTCCCCGGCATAGTCTCACTGCCGAGAGGACCGGGGGAGCGGCAATGGAAAAAGTGACTTTGGCCAAGGTGGTAGGCTTCGTGCTCGCTGCCTGTTTTGCGCTGGTGATTGGCATATCGATGTGGGCGCTGCTGGTCGGCGACTACATGAATACGGTGATGAACGAGCAGGCGCAGCAGAGCCTTCGCATCGTCGGCTTCGCCGGCGCTCTTGCCGCCCTCACCACGTGGTGGGTCCAGGGATTTGCCGCCAAACGCGGCTTCGTCGTGCGCGTCCTGTTCGCTCTCTTCATCTTTGTCGTGGCGTTCTCAAGCTTCGGCGGGCTGCTTCGCGTCATCTACAGCCACGTCACATATCCTAGCCAGCAGGACTGGTCGTTCCAGGGCCTCTATTGGGCCTCGCAGAGCGACCTCGTCTCGTTCGTGATCTTCATGCTGGTGCCCCCTCGCCCGGCCTACGCCGCGCTGATGCTGGCAGCAGCGATCTATATCGCGATCTTCGGCCCGCGGGAGGCGAAGGAAGTCGAAACGTGAAGGGGTAAGGATTTCGAGCGAGCGAAGTTTAGATCTTCCCGAATTGAGGGCGGCCCCCCGCTCTGATAGAGGTTGGCGTAATTCCAAATCCCACCGGGAAGAGGCTTTCCCGTTTCCATGATCCCCCGCTACAGCCGCCCCGAAATGGCTCGCATCTGGGAGCCCGAGGCCAAGTTCCGCATCTGGCTCGGAATCGAGACCTATGCCGCCGAGGCGATGGCCGAGCTTGGACAAATTCCCAAAGAGGCGGCGGAGGCAGTCAAGAGGCGCGGCGGCTTCGACATCCCTCGCATCGATGAGATCGAGCGGGAGGTGAAGCACGACGTAATCGCCTTCCTCACCTCGGTCGCCGAGCATGTCGGTCCCGAGGCACGCTTCCTCCATGCCGGGCTCACCTCCTCCGACGTGCTCGACACTTGCTTCAACGTCCAGCTGGTCGAGGCGGCAGACATCCTGATCGCCGACATCGACGCACTGCTCGCTGCACTCAAAGCGCGCGCCTTCGAGCACAAGAACACCCTCACCATCGGCAGGAGCCACGGCGTCCATGCCGAGCCCACCACCTTCGGTCTCAAGCTCGCGAGCTACTATGCCGAGTTTGTCCGCGCCAAGGAGCGGATGCTACGCGCCCGCGATGAGATCGGAACGTGCGCGATCTCGGGCGCTGTCGGCACGTTCGCCCATGTCGATCCCAGGGTCGAGGCTTATGTGGCCAAGAAGCTCGGCCTAAGGGTCGAGCCGGTGTCGACCCAGGTCATCCCGCGCGACCGCCACGCCATCTATTTCGCCACGCTCGCCGTCGTGGCGAGCTCGGTCGAGCGGCTGGCGACGGAGATCAGGCATCTGCAGCGGACGGAAGTGCTCGAGGCCGAGGAATATTTCAGCGAGGGGCAGAAGGGCTCATCGGCCATGCCGCACAAGCGGAACCCGGTGCTGTCGGAGAACCTGACTGGGCTCGCGCGGCTGGTGCGCGGCTACGCCATGCCGGCGCTCGAGGACGTCGCGCTCTGGCATGAGCGCGACATCTCACACTCTTCGGTAGAGCGGGTGATCGGGCCTGACGCGACCATCGCGCTCGATTTCGCGCTCGCCCGGCTCGCCGAGATCATCAAGACTCTCGTCGTGTATCCCGATCGCATGCGCGCCAATCTCGATCGGCTCGGCGGCCTTATTCATTCCCAGCGCGTTCTGCTCGCGCTCACCGCCGCCGGTGTACCGCGTGAGGACGCCTATAAGATCGTGCAGCGCAATGCGATGAAGGTGTGGAATGAGGGCGGCGATTTCCTCGCGGCACTCCTCGCCGACAAGGACGTCCGCAAAGCGCTCTCGGAGACCGCGGTTCGCGACCAGTTCGATCTCGGCTATCATACCAAGCACGTCGACACGATCTTCAAGCGCGTGTTCGGCGAAAGCTAAAGCCTAGGGCTTGGTCGTGGTGTCGCCCGTCGTCGGGGTGTCGCCCGTCGTCTTGCTATCGATCGTCATCGGCGTGACGTCGTAAGTCGAATCGACGTCGCCAGTATAGTCGATGTCGGAGTCCGCGTTGTGTCCGCGGAAGATATGCGGAACGTAGCGATAGCGGTCGCGCTCCTGCGCGATCATGAAATAGTGCCGGCGATAGAATGAGGGCTCGATCGACACGTAAGGCGGGATGTCGTGATACCAGTCCGCCTTGGGGTAATAGCCCGAGCGATAAGGATAAGGCGGCAGGATCGGCCAGATCTCACTGCCGTCGGCCGTTGTCGCGCCGCCGCGCACCGGCCCGCGGGTGCGTGTGACCGCGGTGATCACCAAGCCGCTTCGCGGCGCATAGCCGGAATAGGTGTTCCAGGTGACGCGGCACCACCCGCCGGAGCAACCGCCCACGGTGACGCTCGCGCCGGCCGGCATGGTGAGGAGGAGTTCCGTGTTGCTGGCGGGCGCCGCCCGCAACGGAAGCGCGGTCGTGGTCGTTCCTTGGGCCGCCGAAGCTGGGCCTACGGCCCAAATCAGCGCGGGCAAGGCAACAAGGCTCAGAAGCAGCGGTCGCATGGAAATCCCCCGATTCACCCCCGGGGGGCCATTGTGGCACAGGCGAGGCCGGACGTCAGCCTCAGAGTTGACGCAGGCGCGTCAGATTCCGCCTGCCTCGCGAAGCGTCGCCGCCGCGGCCTTGCCAAACCAGCCGGCGTCGGTGCCGACCGCAACGATGTCCCAGCCCTCCTCGACCCGGGGTTTAGCAAAGTCGACGTCGTTGGCGAAAATCAACGACATCACAGACATCTCGCGGCATTTGCTCAAGACGAGAGTCATCGCCTCTTCTACCTCCTTCGCCCAAATGTCGAGACGCCCAGTGAGCGCGACGGAGAGGTCGTTAGGCCCGAGGCAAACCATATCCACGCCCTCGAGAGCGAGGATCTCCTCGAGCTGATCGAGCGCCCCCCGCGTCTCGATCTGCGGACAGGCGATGGTGAAGCCATTGGCGGTGGTGAAATAGTCGCCCTCAAAGTCGAGGCGCGCCCGGTAAGGCCCCCAGCTGCGCAAACCGCGCGGGGGATATTTGACCGATTTCACAAAGGCCTCAGCATCGTCCACCGTTTCGATCATGGGGCACATGATCCCTTGCGCGCCGGCATCGAGCGCGCGCCCGATCAGTCCCGGATCATTCTCGGCGACGCGGACGATCGCCGGCAGCTTCGCGGCCCGCGCCGCTGTGAGGCATGAGAGCAGAGCCTCGTTGCCGCCAAGCCCGTGCTGCTGGTCGATGGTGAGGCAGTCCCAGCCTGCCTCGCCGATCAGCTCGATGAGGAAGGGGTTGTTGAGAGTGAGCCAAGCGTTGAACAGGGTGCGGCGATCCTTGGCCGCTTTGCGGAAGCGATCCTCGCGCATCTTGACCGCTTACGCCTTGCCTTCGTTTTCGATCTGGGCGATCGCTTGGCTCATCAGGTCCGACATCTTGTGGCGGATCTGATGGTCGGATTGCTGCACGCCTTTCGCGTCGAAATCTTTCCTGATCTTGCGGAACAGATCCTCCTCGCCCGGCTGCTCGAGGTCGGCCTTGATGACCTCGCGCGCATAGGCCTGCGCCGCATCGCCCGCGATCCCCATTTCGCCCGCCGCCCAGAGGCCAAGCAGCTTGTTTCGCCGGGCGGTTGCCTTGAACTTCAGCTCCTCGTCATGAGCGAATTTCCGCTCGAAGCCCTTCTCGCGATCCTCGAAGCTCGTCATCTGCCCTCCTAAGGTCCCCTCCTCGATTCGAGTTAGACCCCCGCGGAAATTGTTGGAAAAGCGCGTTCCTTGGGGGCGAGGCATAGCGCTCAAAGGGCCGAAAATCAATAAATTGCGGGGAGAAAGTGCAGGATCCCGTGCAGCCGTTGTGTGCCCTCTCCCCTTAGGCTAAGGTCGCTCAAGACCCCTTGATCGATTCCGGCGATGGCAACTTGCATTTTGCGCGCGGCCTGGGTGACCCTCTCCCCGCGCAATCGGCGCTTGCCAGCAGTCAAAGCCATCCGAGTTAAAGGAACCAAACATGAACCGCCGGCGGCGCATTTACGAAGGCAAGGCCAAGATCCTTTATGAAGGCCCGGAGCCGGGGACGCTCATCCAGCATTTCAAGGATGACGCCACTGCCTTCAACAACAAGAAGCACGACAAGATCGAGGGCAAAGGCGTCCTCAACAACCGCATCTCCGAATATCTGTTCCAGAAGCTCGGAGAGGTCGGCGTGCCGACGCATTTCATCAAGCGGCTCAACATGCGCGAGCAGCTGATCCGCGAGGTCGAGATCATCCCGCTCGAGGTCGTGGTTCGCAACGTCGCGGCAGGGTCGCTGGCGACGAGGCTTGGGATCGACGAGGGCACCGCTCTGCCCCGCTCGATCGTCGAGTTCTATTACAAGAGCGACCAGCTCGGAGACCCGATGGTCACCGAGGAGCACATCACCGCTTTCGGCTGGGCCACGCCCCAGGAGATCGACGACGTCATGTCGCTCGCGCTCCGCGTCAATGACTTCCTCTCGGGCCTCTTCCTCGGCGTCGGCATCAAGCTCGTCGACTTCAAATGCGAGTTCGGCCGGCTGTGGGAGAACGACACGATGCGCATCGTGCTCGCCGACGAGATTTCGCCGGACTGCTCGCGGCTATGGGACATCGAGACGCAGAACAAGCTCGACAAGGACCGCTTCCGCCGCGATATGGGAGGCTTGGTCGAGGCCTATCAGGAGGTCGCGCGGCGGCTCGGGCTGCATGTCGACAGCCCGGCTCGAACGCGCACGGGGCCTGTGCTGGTACGATCCAAATAAGGATAGGACTGCAGGGGGCATGAAGGCGCGCATCACCATCACGCTGAAACCGGGCGTGCTCGATCCGCAAGGCAAGGCGATCGCCGGCGCGTTGCATTCGCTCGGCTTCGGCTCGGTCGGCGGGGTGCGGCAGGGCAAATATATCGAGGTCGAAGTCGAGGAGAAGGATCCCGAGCTCGCGCGCGCCGAGGTCGAGCGCATGTGCGAGCAGCTCCTCGCCAATACCATCATCGAGAATTACGCCTATGAGCTCGAGGTGGCCTGAGCCGATTGGCGCACCTTCGTCATTAAAGCGAATGTCATGCCCGCAAAAGCGGGCATCCAGTAATTAACGCCGGTGGTTACTGGATCGCCCGGTCAAGCCCGGCGATGGCAAGGCAGAAGAAGCAGCATGAAAGCGAGCGTCATCGTCTTTCCCGGATCGAATTGCGACCGCGACGCGGCGGTGGCGCTCGAAGCCGCGACAGGCCGTCCGCCCGCCATGGTCTGGCACGGCGACAGCGTGCTCCCAAAGAGCGATCTGATCGTGTTGCCCGGCGGCTTCTCCTATGGCGACTATCTCCGCTCGGGCGCCATGGCGGCGCATTCGCCGGTGATGCGCGAGGTGGCCGAGCGCGCCCGCGCCGGAACGCCCGTGCTCGGCATCTGCAACGGCTTCCAAGTCCTGACCGAGGCAGGGTTGCTGCCCGGTGTCCTGATGCGCAACTCCACGCTCAAATTCGTCTGCAAGGACGTGCATCTTCGCGTCGAGCGGAACGATTCGATCTATACGCGTCACTATCGGCCCGGCGCGGTCGTGCGCTTCCCCATCGCCCACAAGGACGGAAGCTATTTCGCCGACGATGGGATCTTGGCGCGCCTCGAAGGCGAAGGCCGCGTCGCCTTCCGCTATTGCGACGAGCAAGGCGCGGTGACCGGCGAGGCCAATCCCAATGGCTCGCGAAACAATATCGCCGGCGTCTATAACGAGACAGGCACCGTGCTCGGGCTGATGCCGCATCCAGAGCGGCTCGCCGACGCCGCGCTCTCGGGCACCGACGGCGCCAAGATGTTTGCCTCTCTCGTGGAGGCGCTTCCTTGAGCAGCGCGGCACGGGCTGCGCGCCACGCGCAAGGTATTACCGACGCGATCGTCGCCGAGCACGGTCTCTCACCGGAGGAGTACAAGCTCCTGCTCGAAGGCCTCGGCCGCGAGCCCTCTCTCACCGAACTCGGCATCTTCTCGGTGATGTGGTCCGAGCACTGCTCCTACAAATCTTCCAAGCTGTGGCTCAAGAAGCTGCCGACCTCAGGCCCGCAGGTGATCCAGGGCCCCGGCGAGAACGCCGGCGTCGTGGATCTCGGCGATGGCCACGCGGCCGTGTTCAAGATGGAGAGCCACAACCACCCCTCTTACATCGAGCCATACCAGGGTGCGGCGACCGGCGTCGGCGGCATCATGCGCGACGTATTCACCATGGGGGCGCGCCCCATCGCCAATATGAACGCGCTCAGGTTCGGCGCGCCCGATCACCCCAAGACGCGGCATCTCGTGGCCGGCGTTGTCTCCGGCATCGGCGACTACGGCAATTGCATGGGCGTGCCGACGGTCGGCGGCGAGACCAATTTCGATCCGCGCTACAACGACAATATCCTCGTCAATGCCATGTGCGTCGGGCTCGTCGATGCGAACCGCATCTTCAAGTCGGCGGCGAAGGGGGTCGGGCTGCCCGTGGTCTATGTCGGCTCGAAGACCGGGCGCGACGGAATCCACGGGGCCACCATGGCCTCCGCCGAGTTCGACGAGGCGTCGGAGGAGAAGCGGCCGACCGTTCAGGTCGGCGATCCCTTCACCGAGAAGCTGCTGCTCGAAGCGTGCCTCGAGCTGATGGCCGAGGACGCGATCGTCGCGATCCAGGATATGGGCGCCGCCGGACTCACCTCCTCTTCGGTCGAGATGGCAGATAAGGGCGAGGTCGGCATCGAGCTCGAGCTCGACCACGTGCCGACCCGCGAGGAGGGCATGACGGCTTACGAGATGATGCTGTCGGAGAGCCAGGAGCGCATGCTCATGGTGCTGAAACCGGAGGCCGAGGCACGGGCGCAGGCGATCTTCGCCAAGTGGGAGCTCGACTTCGCGGTGATCGGCCGGATCACCGACACCGGGCGCCTGGTGATGCGGTTCGGCGGGACGACGGTGGGCGAGATTCCGCTGGCGCCGCTCGCCGACTCGGCGCCGCGCTA
>DATJZL010000162.1:0-2192 GCA_035499115.1 Methyloceanibacter sp.
GCGTCACTGTGCAGAACGAATGCTAAGGAAGGTTTATCGCGAGACGATGACCCCGCCGTCTCAGGCCGCGAGCTTTCCCGATCCGGCTGCGGCGGGACCGAAATCGAGCGTGGGCAGGTCGCAAAGACCGCCGCCCAAGAAAAGGTGATGCCAAAGCTGGGTGGCCATCACACCGGTCAGCCCAAGGCTGGCGAATGTGCCGATCTTGTGCCCCGAGGCGTCGTGAAAGCTCTGATAGTCGCGCCGCACGCTCGCCACATCGAAATAGCCGGTCTTGGCAAGCGCTTGCTCGCTCATCAGATCGCGCACGAAAGGCGGCGGACTGATGAAGAAGCTCTCGGCCAACGGCAATCGGAACATGGACTTGCGGCGCTGCGCCACCTCGACCGGCAGGATGCGCTCGGCCGCCTTGCGCAAGAGATATTTGTCCTTGAGCCCGCGACGAAGTTTCCAGCGCGGATGCAGCCTGGCGGCGAGCGTGATGACATTCTCGTCGAGGAACGGGTAACGAGCCTCGACGCTGTTCGCCATGGTTATGCGATCGCCCTTGTGCGTCAGCAGCATGCCGGCAAGCAGCACCTTGTAACCGAAATAGAGCGAGCGATTGAGCGGATGCCACCGGAGAAGCCGCTCGGCATCGAAATTGAGATCCTCATAGGCCACATGACCGCCGAGCTGTTCCCTGAAGCCATCGCTGTAATAGCGGTGCCGCGAGCTCCCGACGAGATTGTAGAGGATCGACTGGGCATGAGGCCCGCCGATCATCGCATCGATCTGCTTGAGCTCGCCAAAGCTGACATCGCGCGTGCCGTATTTGCGCACGAGACGGCTTAGCACCGTGCTCGGCTTGAAGCGGCCCACATCGAGGACGCGGGCGATCTCCCGCCACTTGAACCATAGATAGCCGGCGAACGCCTCGTCGGCTCCCTCTCCCGTCAGCACCACCTTGTTGCCGAGATCGCGAACCTTGCGCGACAACCCGAGCAATGCGGCGCATGACGTATCGAGCACCGGGCTCTCGGCCGCCTGGATGAGCCGGGCATAATTTGCGGCGATCACATCGGCGCCGGCCTCGAGCACCGTCTGGCCACTGCCGATCCTGAGCGCCGTGACCATGGACTCCGACGTCTCGTCGAATTGCGACTCCGGCACCCTGACCGTGAAGCTCGGCAACGGCTTGCCGCGCAGACGCGACGCGGTGGCGAGCACATAGGCTGAGTCGACGCCGCCGCTGAGATAACCGACCACCGGCACCTCGGCTCGGAGCCTGATCTCGACCGCGCGGCTGAACACGGCCTCGAATTCGTCGACGAGCGCGTCCTCGTTCTGCGGATCGTCCTCATCGCCCCAATCGGGGAAGTCGAGATCCCAGTAGCAGCGCTGCTCGATCTCTGCGGCCGCGCCGTCGGTGCGAAAGGCAATGCGCAGATAATGCCCGGGTCGCAGCGACTGCACGCCCGCGAACATCGTTCGCTGCGATCCCATGGCAAAGAACGTGAAGATATGGTCGAGTCCGTGTGGATCGATGGCGGGCTGCACCGCGCCGGACGCGAACAGCGCCTTGATCTCGGAGCCGAAATAGAGGCGATCGCCCTGCCGCGACCAATGCAACGGGCAGATGCCGGCGCGATCGCGCCCGAGCAGCACGAGGCATCGCGCGAAGTCGACGAGCACGAAAGCGAACTGGCCCTTGAGATGGTCGAACAGGCCCTCGCCATGCTCCTCGTAGAGATGAACGATCAGCTCGGTATCGGAGTCGCTGCTAAACACATGGCCCTTGGCCCTGAGCTCGGCCTTCAGCTCGGGATAGTCGAACAGCTCGCCATTGGCGATGACGCCGACGCTGCCGGACTCGTTGAAGATCGGCTGTTGACCGTTGGTGACGCCGACGATGGCGAGCCTGCGGTTGCCCATGGCGATGCCTGGAGCCATGAGGTAGCCGACACCGTCAGGCCCACGATGCCTGAGCGCGGTCGCCATGCGGCTCACCAAAGCCCGGTCGGGTTCACCGGCACCTTTGAGATCGAGAACGCCCGCTATGCCGCACATCGCAGCTCCATGGATTGAACGCCCCCCTTACGGCAACGTTACGCGCAGAGACCAACGCACACGATCCCAGATTCTTGCGTGTGACACCCAGTCGCTGGGTTTTTGGTTCTGAGTGAGGCCCCCGTGCGACGCCATTGCGTCTT
>DATJZL010000163.1:0-5043 GCA_035499115.1 Methyloceanibacter sp.
GAGGTTCTGGCCGAAATTCCTCGCCGGGAATGCGCGCGACTGGGTGCTGAAGCGGGTCGCGACGGGACAGCTTCTCGGCGGCAAGTTCAAGGTAAATCTGGCCGCTGGCGATCTCGCCAAGATCGTGGCCGGTGAAGATGCGCCGGAAGGCGCCGACGAGGTCGAGCTGGACTTCACCGGGCTCAGCATCTCCTATATAGACAAGATGCCGCCGGTGCTGACGGGCAACGCCAAATTCGCCATCAGCGGCACCGAGCTGTCCGTCGACATCCCACAAGGCAAGGTCGTCGTGCCGTCCTCAGGGCAGGAGGTCGCGCTCAGCGAGGGCCGCTTTTATATCGCCGACCTCCGCCCCGATCCGCAGGAAGGCGCGATCTCTTTCAAGGCTAAGGCCGCGACGCCGACCGTCCTTCAGCTTCTCGACGCTGAGCCGCTCGGCTATCTGAAGACCGTGGGGCTCAAGCCCGATTTTCTCGGCGGCAGCGCCGAAGGGGGCTTCACTCTGTCAATGCCCCTTAAGGAAGACCTCACCTTCAAGGAGGTCAAGCTGAGGGGGATGGCGCGGCTCGACCAGGCCATTGCCGCCAATCTCGTCGGCAACATGGCCATCGAAGGCGGCTCGCTTGACGTGAATGTCACCGAGGAGGCGATCGAGGCCAAGGGCCCAATTCAGATCAAGGGTGTCCCCGCCGAGCTTGCCTGGCAGCGCATCTTCTACGCCTCCGATGATCGCCAGCCGCCGATGAAGGTGACGGCCACGCTCGACGAGGGCGCGCGCGAGAAACTCGGCTTCAAAGTCAACCATCTGGTCAAGGGCCCGACCCCCGTCACCATGTCGATCACCGGGCTTGGCCAGGGAACCGCGCCGGCCATGAGCCTTACCGCCGATCTCACCAATGCGCGGCTGCTCTTCGGCAGCATGGGCTGGACCAAGCCCACAGGACGCACGGCCAACCTCCAGTTCGACGTGGCACAGCAGGAGGACGGCTCGACCAACCTGCAGAACTTCAAGATCCTCGGCGACGACATCAAGATCGAAGGCGGTATCGCGCTCGATCCCGAGCAGCACCTCAAGAGCTTCTATTTCTCCGATTTCTCGATCGATTTCGACACCCATGTCGAGATCACGGCGACGGTCCGCGACGACAAGGTGCTCGACATCAAGGCGAGCGGACCGACCTACGACGGCAAGCAGTTCTTCCGCTCGTTGTTCTCTGCCGGTCAGTTCACCGACGACGGGTCTACCGAGCCGGCCGATCCATTCGGCGTCGACCTTACCGCGGACATCGATACGGTGGCCGGCTTCTACGACACCACCGCGCGCAACGTGCATGTCACCTTCAAGAAGCGCAACGGCCGGATCGTTGCGCTCGATGCCAAGGGCGATCTCAACGGCAAGAGTCCGTCCGCTGTCACGCTCGAGACGAATGGCGGCACGCGCGAGATCAAGGCCGAGGCTCGCGACGCTGGTGCCGCTTTCCGCCTCATCGGCTTTTATCCCAATGTCGACGGCGGCGAGGCTTCTCTCGAAGTCAATCTCGATGCCGGTGGACCTGGGACGAAGAGCGGGACGCTTTGGGCGCGCGACTTTACCGTTCTCGGCGACGAGGTGGTGAACGATGTGCTCACCGATCCGAGCTCGCAAGCCGTGCTCGGTCAGCACAAGCAGGAAGCCGTGCGCGCGCGCATCGACTTCAAGCAATTGCGCGCTCCCTTCTCGGTCGGCGGCGGCAAGTTCCGCTTGCAGGATGCCTATATGAACGGCGCGCAGCTCGGCGCCACCATGCGCGGGACCGTCGACTTCAAAGCCCAGACGGTCGATCTCGGCGGCACCTATGTACCGCTTTACGGTCTCAACTCGGCCTTCAGGGCCATTCCTATTCTCGGCCCCGTGCTCGGCGGCCGGCAGGGCGAGGGCCTTGTCGGCATTACTTTTGCCATCAAGGGCAGCCTTACCGACCCCTCGGTGTTCGTCAATCCGATGTCGGTGATGACCCCGGGCATCTTCCGCCAGATCTTCGAATTCACCGGCACGGTGCCCGACGCGGCGGCCGCCTCATCGACAGGCAGCGGTGGCTTCCCCAACCCGCCGCAATGAGCTGCTGTGATTCTACACAGGCCGGATCAGCGCGTGGCGCTTCTTGCCGAGCGAGAGCTTGATCACGCCCTCAGGCGTGAGATCGGCAAGGGTCAGCATCCGCTTTTCGTCGGTGACGGCGACGTCATTCACCTTGATGCCGCCGCCCTTGATTTGACGTCTTGCCTCGCCGGTCGAGGAGACGAATCCGACATGCGTGTTGGCAGTGAGTACGCCCCAGCCCTTCTCCAGCTGCGCGCGCGGAATGTCGAACGTGGGAAGGCTTGCCGCGATCTCGCCCTCCTCGAACGTGGCGCGCGCCGTCTCGGCCGCGCGGTCGGCGGCATCGCGGCCGTGCACGAGAGCAGTCGCTTCGGTGGCGAGCACTTTCTTCGCCTCGTTGAGCTCGGCGCCTCTTAGCTCCGCCAGCTTGCCGATGTCCTGAAGTGGAAGCTCGGTGAACAGCTTCAAGAAGCGCGGCACGTCGGCGTCCTCGCTGTTCCGCCAATATTGCCAATAGTCGTAAGCGGAGAGCATGTCGGGGTTGAGCCACACGGCACCGGCCGCGGTCTTTCCCATCTTGGCGCCCGAGGCGGTGGTGAGCAGGGGAGAGGTCAGTCCGAACAGCTCGATGCCGTCGGTGCGCCGCCCGAGCTCGATGCCGCCCACGATATTGCCCCACTGATCGGAGCCGCCCATCTGCAAGCGGCAGCCGTGCCGGCGGTGAAGCTCGACGAAATCGTAGGCCTGCAGCACCATGTAGTTGAACTCGATGAAGCTCAATGGCTGCTCGCGCTCGAGACGCAGCTTCACCGAATCCTGGGTGAGCATGCGGTTGACGCTGAAATGGCGTCCGTAGTCGCGCAGAAACTCGATATAACCGAGCTCATCGAGCCAATCGGCGTTGTTGACCATGATGGCGTCGTTGGCGCCATGGCCGAAGCTCATGAATCGCCTGAAGATCGCCTCGATACCGGCGACATTGGCAGAGATCTCGGCCTCGGTGAGCAGTTTGCGCTGTTCGTCCTTGCCGGAGGGATCGCCGACCTTGGTGGTGCCGCCGCCGATCAGCACGATGGGACGATGGCCGGCCTGCTGCAGCTTGCGCAGCATCATGATCGACACGAGGTTTCCGACATGAAGGCTAGGCGCCGTCGCGTCGAAGCCGATATAGCCGGTGACGCGCTCCTTCCTGAGGAGGCAGTCCAGCCCCGCTTCGTCCGTCACCTGATGGATGAAGCCGCGCGCCTTCAGCTCGTGCAGAAAGTCCGATTTCAAACTGGTCATGGTTGTGCCGGCCGGGCTAAGGAAGCTCTGCTGTCGCAAAGCCTCCTATCACAAGCCCGGCCATGACGGTAAGAGCAAGGATTACGCCGCCGACTCTTTCGGCTTCTTCCGTTTGCCGAGCCGCTTGTCGAGGTAGCCGTCGACCACCTCCATCAGCCCGTCCATGCGGCCTTCGAAGAAATGGTTGGCGTCGGGCACGGTCTGGTGGTCGATGACGATGCCCTTTTGCGTCTTGAGGCGCTCGACCAGCCCGCGCACGGACTCCGTGGGCACGACTCGATCTTTCGCCCCATTCACCATCAACCCCGAAGAAGGGCAGGGCGCGAGGAAGGTAAAGTCGTAGAGATTGGCGGGAGGCGCGACCGATATGAAGCCCTCGATCTCGGGCCGGCGCATCAGGAGCTGCATGGCGATCCACGCGCCGAATGAGACGCCGGCGATCCAGCAGGTCTGTGCGTCGGCGTTATAGGCTTGCAGCCAGTCGAGCGCGGTTGCCGCGTCGGCAAGCTCTCCTGGACCATTGTCGAACAGGCCCTCGCTCCGTCCCACGCCTCTGAAGTTGAAGCGAAGCACCGAAAAGCCCCGCTTCTGGAAGGCGTAATACAGGTGATAAACCACCTGGTTATTCATGGTCCCGCCGAATTGCGGGTGAGGGTGCAGGATGAGCGCCACGGGGGTGTTAGGTCCGCGCTCATGGTGGTAGCGGGCCTCGATCCTGCCGGCCGGGCCGCTGATATTCACTTCAGGCATGAAACACTGGCCTCGACACCGACGTTACGTCACTTGGAAAAGTTCGTGGGGCTTGGCGACAACGCAGTTAAGAAGCGCGAGTTGCCGCAGCAAACCTTGACTCTGCCGCGATCCTATACGACATTTAAGATTAGAATTGTTCCAAACAAGGCCGTTCCCGAACAAGCTGGGCACTCGGAGCGGTCCCGACTTCAGGCCGCGCTTCATAGCACGCGCGACGGGGGCTCGTGCAAGCGCTAACCGGCGGCAAGCGGCCGCGAGTTTCGGCTATCGATGAACCAGCGCTCTTATCTCGATTATAACGCGACAGCTCCGCTCCGCCCCGAGGTGCGCGAGGCGATCTGTGGGGCTCTCGATCTCTATGGCAACCCATCCTCGGTGCATGAGGAGGGCAGGGCCGCGCGCGCCGCGATCGAGGCGGCGCGGATCAAGGTGGCGGGACTCGTCGGCGCGGCGCCCGAAGATGTGATCTTTACCAGCGGTGGGACCGAGGCTAATGCGCTCGCTCTTGCCGCGCGGGGCGGGCAGGCGTGGCACTGCTATCTCTCGGCCGTTGAGCATCCCTCGGTGCTGACTGGAGGCCGCTTCTATCGCGAAACCACCACCACCATTCCGGTCACCGCGGAAGGCATCGTCGAGCTTTCCGTCCTTGCGAGCGAGCTCGAGAAGTACCATCTGGGAGGGTGGAGGCCGTTCGTCTCGCTGATGGTCGCCAATAACGAGACGGGCGCGATCCAGCCCGTGGCCGAGGTGGCAACGATCGTCCACGAAGCCGAAGGGCTGTTGCACAGCGATGCCGTTCAGGCACCTGGCAGACTACCACTCGACATGGCCGAGCTCGGCGCCGACATGCTGAGCCTCTCGGCCCATAAGATCGGCGGACCGAAAGGTGTGGGAGCCCTCGTCCTCAAGCCTGGCGTCTCCGTCGA
>DATJZL010000164.1:0-6506 GCA_035499115.1 Methyloceanibacter sp.
ACCTCTCCACGCTCGGGGAAGGTGGCGCAAGCGCGGCAGCGACGCGGTCGACGTAGCGGCGAAGCAGTGGCGAGAGATAGGCATCGACCACGGCGGTGTCGCCGCGGCCCACGAACTTCACGAGCGGGCTCACTTCATGGCTCGCCGAGATTTGCATGAAGCCCGCGAGCCGGGCGGCCTCGGCCGCGGCGATCTCATGCTCCGGGTAGGCATAGGAATGCATGAACACGATGGCGACCGAGGCGATGCCTTCGGCCCGGGCTTCTCTCAGCGCGGCGATGAGTGCGCCGGCATCGAGCGGCGTCTCGACGGTGCCGTCGGCGAGCACGCGCTCCGGCACCTCGACTACCTTCGCGTACAGCATCGCGGGCTTCTCGATGCGGCGGGCGAAGATCTTGGGCCGGGCCTGATAGCCGATCTCGAGCGCGTCGCGAAATCCCTCGCTGACGATCAGCAGCACGGGATCGCCCTTGCGCTCGAGCAGCGCATTGGTGGCGACCGTCGTGCCCATCTTGACGCTGTGAATGGAACCCACCGGCAAAGGCTTCCCACGCGCCACGCCGAGCAAATCGGCGATGCCGGCGATGGCTGCATCGGCATAAGCCCCGGGATCCTCAGAGAGAAGCTTGTGCGTGAGAAGACGGCCGTCAGGGGCGCGCGCCACGATGTCGGTGAACGTGCCGCCCCGATCGATGAAGAACTGCCACGTGCCTCTCATGCTCAGCCGATGCGCGTGAGCCCGGCGGCGTAGCGCTTCCAGCGCTCGACATAGACGTTGGCGGCGCGCGCGATCATCGCCCGCACCTTCTCGTCGCTCTCCCGCACAGCCTTGGCCGGCGAGCCGAGAATCACGGAATTGTCGGGGAAGGTCTTGCCCTCGGTGACGAGCGCGCTCGCGCCGACCAGTGAGTTCGCGCCGATGCGCGCGCCGTTCAGCACGATCGCTCCCATCCCGATCAGGCTCTCATCGCCGACGGTACAGCCATGCAGCACGACGTTGTGGCCGACGACGCAATCCTTGCCGATGGTGAGCGGAAAGCCGGGGTCGGTATGCAGTGTGCAATTGTCCTGGATCTGGCTCCGCGCGCCGATCTCGATCCACTCATTGTCGCCGCGCAACACCGAGCCGTACCAAATGCTGACATCGGAATGGAGCCGCACGCGCCCGACGACGGCGGCAGTCTCGGCGACCCAATAGAGGCCATCTGCGGGAAACTCCGGTCGTTGCCCATCGAGCTCATAAATTGCCATGCACGCTCCTATCTTCCTGCCGCTCGGCGCGCGCCGTTTCCAGCTCGCCTTCGAGTGTCGTCACTTTGCGGCGAAGCTCCGAGCTCTCAAGCTCGGCATACATCGCGGCGGCGTCGCGGGCGAGGCGCGCGAGCATGGCGCGCTCATAGGCGTCGATGTCGGTGCCCGAGACGTGCGGCCCGTAGAGCGAGACGGCAAAGCAGCGGATGGGATTGACGGCCGGCACGCCGAGGATAGGGCGGGCCAGTCCTTGCGGCAGTTCGAGGCCGTCGCCGTCCTCATCAGGAATGCTGAACGCTTTGCCATCCGACCCCGGTGCGAGCAATGGCGCGTCTTGTTTGAGCGTGCGCGTAGCACATTCCTCCCAGCCTCTGCCGTTCTCATCGCGAAAATAGCAAGTGCCGCGTTTGCGGAATGAGGCGGCCGAGGCAAGAGCAAGCGCGTCGGAGGTCTCGTCGGCGAGCAGCCGATCGATCTCGGTCGCCTTCTTGGCGGACCTGATCGCCTCGACGAGCTTCCCTTCGGCGGCGTCGAGCTCGCGGTTGAAATAGCGGTCGGCGAGATGGACGGCATTCTCGTGCAGCCGGCTGATGAGGAACACGGCGAGAGCGCCGAGCGCAAGCCACGCCCATCCTGGAAGCTCGAGACTGCTCTGAAGCTGTTCGACCTGCTCGTGCAAGAACAGCGCGGGGATGCTGAGGGTGAGGCCGAGCAGCGTCACGCGGCGGAGCGGGATCGCTACGCTCACCACGCGCTCCCGCCTGATTGCCTCGAACACGAACAGGCACAAGATGCCGTTCACGAGATAGAGCAGCCCAATCACATCCTCTGACGGCCTGAAATGATCATGGCTCGCGAAGAACGTCGTCTCTGATGCAAGCTCGGCGATGAGGAACGTTGGCAGCCCGATGAGGCAGCCCCAGATTACCCAACGCACGCGCTGATAGTCCTCGGGCGTTTGCGTCGAACGGCGTGCGAGCAGGATGCCGAGAGCGCAGAGCGCTACGGCAAAGCCGAGCAGGATGGCAGTTATGGTTATGCCCTCGCTCCGATAGCCAAGAAGGCTCGCATAGGAGGCGAGCAAGAGCAGGGAGAAGAACAGGCCGACAAAGGGAACGGCCCGTTCGACCGGGCGCCAGCGCGGCTCAGTCGTGTTGTTGGGAACGCGTAAGACGAACAGGATGAGGCCAGCGTAGGCCGCGCCTTCGGCGAAGCACGAAGCAATGTCTTGCACAAGCAATACCGCAGGCCATTGCTGAAGAATGGCGTAGAACGCGTATTCCTGCCCCGGATTGAACCAATTGACGTAGAGAAAGAAGCCCCAGCTCATGGCCGTGGGCTTGGTCCACACGAGCCACGCCGCTGCGATCACGACGGCAATGCCGGCAATCTGGCAGGCGAGGTTAACGGCGCGGACAAGAAAGTTGGCCTGACGCTGCGTCGCGACGAGCGTGATTTCCCGCTCGGGTTGGCCGTTGCCGGCGAGGATGGGGAGGGTCACCGTCTTGCCGGGCAAGACGAATTCGAGCCCATCCAGCACCGCAAGCCCGGGGCCGCAGCTCGCGATGTCGGATAGGCCGCATCTCAGCCGGTCGAGATCGATGCGGTCGCCAGGCCTGATTCCGGCTTTCCATGCGGGCGAGGATACGCGGTTCTCGAACGGCCCCGACACGCTGTAGATCAGCCCGTCATTGTCGGCGTAGAAACCGAACGATCCCAGCGGTTGCACGACCCGCACGAGGTCCGGCACGATCATGGCGAGGCCCCAGAGCGCAAGGACGATCACCAGGATTCGGTCACGGGTCATGGGGCTAGGCTCGTTCTCCGGCGTAAAGAATCATCATAGACAATAGCGGGCAATGGCGCGTCAATTGGCGGCTCGCCTAGAGGAGCTTTGATGGCCACCAAGCAACCCGAGGCCGCGCGCGCGGGGCGCAAAGAAGCGGCCGCCAAACCGGCTCGCCGTTCCTTGCCGCAAGGCGGGCTCGACCGCTTCTTCGGGTTGACGGCAGCGGGATCGAGCGTCCCCACCGAGCTTCGTGCCGGGCTCGCGACCTTCCTCACCATGGCCTACATCATGTTCGTCAACCCGGCGATCCTCGAGAAGGCCGGCATGGACCAAGGCGCGGTGTTCGTCGCCACCTGCCTCGCTGCCGCGGCAGGCTCGGCCATCATGGGCCTCTACGCCAACTATCCGATCGCGCTCGCCCCCGGCATGGGGCTTAATGCCTATTTCGCCTTCACCATGGTGCCGGAGCTTGGCGGCAATTGGCAGCTTGCGCTGGCGATCGTGTTCGTCTCCGGCGTGCTCTTCTTCGCGTTGTCTTTGTCGCCGCTGCGCGCGTGGCTGATCGACGCAATCCCGATGAGCCTGAAGCTCGGCATCGCTGCCGGCATCGGCTTTTTTCTCGCTCTCATCGGCCTTCAGAATGCTGGCATCGTCGCAGACCAGCCCGTGACACTGGTGACCCTCGGCGATCTGTCCAAACCGCAAGCTCTGCTCGCGGCAGCCGGCTTTCTCATCATCGCCGCGCTCGCCGTGCGCAAGGTGCCTGGGGCCATCATCGTCGGCGTACTCGCCGTCACGATCGTTGCCGCTGCGATCGGGCTCGAGCCCTGGCATGGCATCGCGGCGCCGCCGCCGCCTCTTACGCCGACCTTCCTCAAGCTCGACTTCGGCGGCATCCTGAAACTCGGTTCGATCGTCATGATGCTCACTCTGCTCCTGGTGACGATCCTTGACACCGCCGGCACGCTGATCGGCGTCGCGCGCCAGGCGGGGCTGCTCGACGAGGAGGGTAAGTTGCCGCGGCTGCGCCAGGCGCTTCTTGCCGATTCAGGCTCCGCCGCGCTCGGCGCTCTTTTCGGCACCTCGACCAACACCGCCTATATCGAGAGCGCAGCCGGCGTGGAGGAAGGCGGCCGCACCGGGCTCGCCGCTCTCGTTGTGGCGGTTCTCTTCCTCTTGAGCCTGTTCTTCGCCCCTCTTGCCGAGAGCGTTCCCGGCTACGCTACAGCGCCTGCGCTCTTCTTCGTCGCCTGCCTCATGGCCGCGAGCTTTGGTGCGCTCCGTTTCGACGACGCGACCGACTACATCCCGGCCTTGATCATCGCGCTTCTGATGCCGCTGACATATTCCATCGCCACCGGCATCGGGCTCGGCTTCATCGCCTATGTGGCGTTGAAGGCGCTCACCGGGCGAATCGGCGAAATCAACCTGGCGGTCGCCGTCATCGCCGCGGCCTTCCTGCTCAAGCTCATCTTCGCCTGAGGCGCTCGGCCCAGCTGAGCGCGGCCATCCGAGCCCTTGTAACGCCTACCCCCCTCGGCTATGAGGGTCGCCAACCTGGCCAGCTCGAAAGACTAAAGCGGACCCATGGACAGCGAAGCCCCGAAAGACCCACGCCACGGGAGCAGCCTGTTCGGCGTGTTTATCACCTCGTTCTGCGCGGCCATCGTCATGGCTGGCGGCCTCGGCATCGTGTTCGAGGCCTTCGTGGTAGCGGCCACCAACCTCTTCGCGCTTGGCCAGATGTTCGTGCTGGTCGGGAGCGCCGTCAACGCCGCGGCAACGCTTTGGCTCGCGGCGTGGACCTTCGCCCGGTCCTGGCATGTCGAGCGGCGGCTCAGGGAAGGGCTTGAGGTCGATGAGCCCAAGCTCTCGATCCTCGCCAATTTCCGCGGCTATGGCCCGGCCTAGGGTTTTCTGGCCCATTTTCGGGGCTTCAGCTTTGATTCTCTGCATGCGGCCATCGGCAAAAGTCCTTATGCTCCGGCTAAGCAACAGGTCTTAGGGGAACTCACGCAATGTCGATTTGGGGGAAGCTCGCAGGCGCCGCGGCGGGGCTTGCCATCGGTGGGCCGATCGGCGCGCTGCTCGGCGGCGTGGCCGGGCATTACGTCATCGACCGCGATCAGGAGCAGGATGGCCCGGCCGAGAACCAGGTGGCGTTCACCGTGGGCGTGATCGCGCTCGGCGCCAAGATGGCCAAGGCTGACGGTGTCGTCACCATGGATGAGGTCAACGCCTTCAAGGAAGTGTTCAAGGTGCCCGAGGGCGAGATGAAGAACGTCGCCCGCGTGTTCAATCTCGCCAAGCAGGACGTGGCCGGGTACGAGGCCTATGCCGAGCAGCTCTCGACCATGTTCAAGGGCAACCGCAAGCTGCTCGAGGACGTGCTTGAGGGCTTGTTCCACATCGCCAAGGCCGACGAGCACCTCCACCCCAACGAGGAGCAGTTCCTCCACCAGGTCGCCAAGCGCTTCGGCTTCACCGACACCGAGTTCAGCTACATCAAGGCGCGCCACGTCATCGCCGCCAAGCGCAATCCTTACGACGTGCTCGGTGTCAAGCCTGCCATCACCAATGAGGAGCTGAAGAGCCACTACCGCAAGCTGGTCGCCGAGAACCATCCCGACAAGCTGATGGCACGTGGCGTGCCCAAGGAATTCGTCGCCATCGCCACCGAGAAGGTCGCGACCATCAACGAGGCTTACGAGGCGATCGCCAAAGAGCGCGGGATGTGATCGGCGCTTATCCCTTGGATTGATGTCATGCCCGCGAAAGCGGGCATCCAGTAACCACCGCGCGCTTAGATCTGATAAGGCTTGGGTTACTGGATTGCCCGGTCAAGCAGGGCAATGACACGGCAGGTTACACGATGACCGCAGCCCCCGACAGCTCCCTCGCCACGCTTTGGTGCCCGTCGCCCAACCGCGAACCGCGGCGCGGCGTGTCGGCTCCCGATATGCTGATCCTGCACTACACCGGCATGGAGTCGGCTGAAGCCGCGCTCGACTGGCTGACGCGCGAGGAGGCCAAGGTCTCCTGTCATTACCTCGTCGACGAGGAGGGCCGTATCGCCCAGATCGTGGCGGAGGGCGAGCGCGCCTGGCATGCCGGCCAAAGCCTCTGGGCGGGAGAGACCGACCTTAATTCCCGCTCGATCGGCATCGAGATCCACAACCCTGGGCACGATTTCGACTATCCCGATTTTCCTGAGGCCGAGATGCAGGCGGTTGAAGCGCTTTGCCTCGACATCCTGGGCCGCCACGCCATCCCCCCTGATCGCGTGCTTGCCCATTCCGATATCGCGCCGGGGCGAAAGCGCGACCCCGGCGAGAAGTTCGACTGGGCGCGGCTCGCGCGGAAGGGAATCGGGCTTTGGGTCGAGCCGGTGGCGCTCGGCACCGATCAGGGGTTAGGGCCGGGCGATGAAGGGGAGAGCGTCGCTCGGCTGCAGCAGCATTTGCGC
>DATJZL010000165.1:0-2168 GCA_035499115.1 Methyloceanibacter sp.
TTCAAGGAGGAGATGCAGAAGCTGGGCGTGGCCCTGCCGGCGCCCCAGGACTATGCGATCGGCCAGTTCTTCCTGCCGCGCGACGCCGAGATGCGCAAGAAGGCGCGCGCCATCGTCGAAGCCGCGATGCAGGCGGAAGGCTTGGCGCTGCTGGGTTGGCGCGATCTGCCCGTCGATTCCGGCGATCTCGGTGCGGCGGTGCGGGCGGTCGAGCCGCATCATGCGCAGCTCTTCGTCGGGCGCGGCGAAGGCATGGCGGAAGACGCGGATTTCGAGCGCAAACTCTATCTCGCCCGCAAGACCGCCTCGAACGAAATTTACGCGCTTGGCCCTTCGGGCCGCGAGTTCTATTCGGTTTCGGTCTCCTCGCGCACCATCGTCTACAAGGGCATGGTGCTGGTCTCGCAGCTGCCGAAATATTTCCTCGATCTGCAGGACAAGCGCTTCGTCTCGGCGCTGGCGCTCGTGCATCAGCGCTTCGCGACCAACACTTTTCCGTCCTGGCGGCTCGCGCATCCCTATCGCTTCGTCGCGCACAACGGCGAGATCAACACGCTGCGCGGCAATCTCAACTGGATGGCGGCGCGGCAGGCTTCCGTCGCCTCGCCGCTCTTTGGCAATGACATCAGCAAGCTCTGGCCGATTTCCTATGAGGGCCAGTCCGACACCGCCTGCTTCGACAACGCGCTCGAATTCCTCATGCGCGGCGGCTATTCGATGGCGCATGCGGTGATGATGCTGATCCCGGAGGCTTGGGCCGGCAATCCGCTGATGGACGCCGAGCGCAAGGCCTTCTACGAGCACCACGCCGCGCTGATGGAGCCCTGGGACGGGCCGGCGGCCATGGCTTTCACCGACGGCCGGCAAATCGGCGCGACGCTCGATCGCAACGGCCTGCGGCCGGCGCGCTATCTCGTCACCGACGACGGTCTCGTCGTGATGGCCTCCGAGATGGGCGTGCTGCCCATTCCGCAGGAGAAGATCGTCGCGAAGTGGCGCTTGCAGCCGGGCAAGATGCTGCTCGTCGATCTGGAGCAGCATCGCATCGTCTCCGACGACGAGATCAAGAGCGCGCTGGCGCAGATGCATCCTTACAAGGAGTGGCTCGCGCGCACGCAAATCCAGCTCGAGGATTTAAAACCCGTCTCGGCGGGCGTCGCGCAGCGCGCCGACGTGACGCTTCTGGACCGCCAGCAGGCCTTCGGCTACACGCAGGAAGACCTCGATCTTCTGATTCTTCCGATGGCCGTGACCGGCCAGGAGGCGGTGGGGTCGATGGGAACCGACACGCCGATCTCGGCGCTCTCGGACCGCGACAAGCTGCTCTACACCTATTTCAAGCAGAACTTCGCGCAGGTGACCAATCCGCCGATCGATCCGATCCGCGAGGAGCTGGTCATGAGCCTCGTCTCCTTCATCGGCCCGCGCCCCAACATCCTCGATCACGAGGGCTCGGCGAAGAAGAAGCGTCTCGAAGCGCGCCAGCCCATTCTGACCTCGGGGGATTTGGAGAAGATCCGCGCGATCGGCTCGTTCGAGGACAGTTTCGACACGAAGACGCTCGACATCACCTATGACGCCAAGGACGGCCCCGAGGGCTTGGAGGGCGCGCTGACGCGCCTCTGCAGCCGCGCCGAGGAGGCGGTGGCCTCGGGCTACAACATCATCATTCTCTCCGACAGGCGCGTCGGCCCCGACCGCGCGCCGATTCCGGCGCTGCTCGCCACCGCGGCCGTGCATCATCATCTGATCCGCAGGGGGCTGCGCACATCGGTCGGACTCGTGGTCGAGACGGGCGAGGCGCGCGAGGTGCATCATTTCGCTTGCCTTGCGGGCTATGGCGCGGAGGCGATCAACCCTTATCTCGCCTTCGAGACCCTCGCCGAGCAGGCGAAGCATCTGCCTGGCGGCGTCGATGCGGAGACGGCGATCAAGCGCTACATCAAGGCGATCGACAAGGGACTGTTGAAGGTCATGTCCAAGATGGGCATCTCGACCTATCAGTCCTATTGCGGCGCGCAGATTTTCGACGCCGTCGGCCTCGCGCAGAGCTTCGTCGACCAGTTTTTCACCGGCACGACGACCCGCGTCGACGGCGCGGGGCTCGCCGAGATCGCGCGGGAGACCGTGCGCCGGCATCGATTGGCCTTCGGCAACGCGCCGGTCTA
>DATJZL010000166.1:0-4935 GCA_035499115.1 Methyloceanibacter sp.
GGGCAACAAGCTCGATATCGACACCCGCCGCATCACGTGGCGGCGCGCCGTCGACATGAACGACCGTGCGCTTCGCTCGATCGTCACCTCGCTCGGCGGGGCCGCCAACGGCTATCCGCGCGAGGCCGGGTTCGACATTACCGTCGCCTCGGAGGTCATGGCCATCTTCTGCCTGGCTTCCGACCTCGAAGACCTCCAGCGGCGCCTCGGCCAGATCCAAATCGGCCAGACGCGCGAGAAGAAGCCCGTCACCGCCAAGGATCTGTCCGCCGCCGGCTCGATGGCGGCCCTGCTCAAGGATGCGCTCGCGCCGAACCTGGTGCAGACGCTCGAGAACAACCCGGCTTTCATTCATGGCGGTCCGTTCGCCAATATCGCGCATGGCTGCAACTCGGTGATCGCCACCAAGGCCGCTCTCAAGCTCGCCGATTACGTGGTTACGGAGGCAGGCTTCGGCGCCGATCTCGGGGCCGAGAAATTCTTCGACATCAAATGCCGCAAGGCGGGGCTGAAGCCCTCTTGCGTGGTGATCGTGGCAACCATCCGCGCGCTCAAGATGCATGGCGGCGTCGCCAAGGACGATCTCAAGAAGGAGAACCTTCAGGCCTTGGAGAAGGGTTTCGCCAATCTCCAGCGCCACGTGGAGAACGTGCAGAAATACGGCGTCCCGGTCGTGGTCTCGATCAACCGCTTCTCGAGCGACACCGAGGCGGAGATGGCGCTGCTCAGGCGGCTGTGCGCCACGCTCGGCGTCGAATGCGTGCTGGCCGATCATTGGGCGCGAGGAGGCGAAGGCGCGGCCGATCTCGCCAAGACGGTGGTCAAGACCATCGAGACGAAACCTGCCGAATTCGAGCCGCTTTACCCCGACACCATGTCGCTGTGGGACAAGACGCGCACCATCGCGCGCGAGATCTACGGCGCCGAGGACATCGCCGCGGACAAGAGCGTGCGCGATCGCTTCGCCGAGCTCGAGAAGGAAGGGTTCGGCAAGTTTCCCATCTGCGTCGCCAAGACTCAGTACAGCTTCACCACCAATCCGGACGCCAAGGGCGTACCTCTCGGCCATACCATTCCCATCCGCGAGGTCAGGCTGTCGGCGGGGGCCGAGTTCGTCGTCGTGGTCTGCGGTGACATCATGACCATGCCGGGACTGCCGAAAGTGCCCGCCGCCAACAACATTCAACTTGGGCCTGACGGCCGCATCACCGGTTTATTCTAGGGTCGGAAAGGGGTTGCCAGGCGAGCAGGGTGACGCTAACACCCTTTTCCGCACGAAAATCTGCCGGGCAGACCGAGGTCGGGCCAAGCAAAATCAAGGGAGTGGGACGATGGCTGGAGCAAGAAAGCCAGGGCGCAATTTTCTGTTTGTGCCAGGGCCGACCAATGTGCCGGACCGCATCTTGCGCGCCATGCACGTCGTCATGGAGGATCATCGCTCTTCCGACTTCCCCAAGCTTACTTTGCCGCTCTACGAAGACCTGAAGAAGATCTTCAAGACTAAAGACGGCCAAGTCGTCATCTATCCGTCGAGCGGCACCGGCGCCTGGGAATCGGCCCTCACCAATACGCTCTCGCCGGGCGACAAGCTGCTCGCCGCGAGATTCGGCCAGTTCAGCCATCTGTGGATCGAGCTCGCCAAGCGGCACGGTCTCGAAGTGATCGTCCAGGAGGAGGAGTGGGGCACCGGCGCCAATCCCGATCGCATCGAGGAGGCGCTCCGCGCCGACAAGAACCACGAGATCAAGGGTGTGCTCGTCGTGCATAACGAGACCGCGACGGGCGTTACCTCGAATGTCGCCGCCGTGCGCCGCGCGATTGACGCGGCCAAGCACCCGGCCATGCTCTATGTCGACGGGGTGAGCTCGATCGCGAGCATCGACTTCCGCTTCGACGAGTGGGGCGTCGATCTCGCCATCACCGGCTCGCAGAAGGGCCTGATGCTTCCGGCGGGTCTTGGCATCGTGTGCGCGAGCCAGAAGGCGCTCGCCGCGATGAAGGATGCCAAGTGCCGCAGAGCGTATTTCGATTTCGGCGACCAGATGCGGGCGAACGCCACCGGCTACTTCCCGTACACGCCGGTGCTCCCGTTGCTCTATGGGCTTCGCGAGTCACTTGCCGTGCTTCAGGAGGAGGGGCTCGAGAACGTCTTTGCCCGGCATCATCATCTCGCCGGCGGCGCGCGCGCCGCAGTCCAGGCCTGGGGGCTCAAGCTGTGCGCCAAGGAGCCGAAATGGCATTCCGATACGGTGAGCGCGATCCTGGTGCCGCAGGGCTTCAACGGTGCCGACGTGATCGACCGGGCCTATCGCCGCTATAACCTCGCGCTCGGCGCGGGTCTGAGCCAAGTCGCCGGCAAGCTGTTCCGCATCGGACATCTCGGCGATCTGAACGAGTTGATGCTGCTCGGTGCGATCGCGGGCGCCGAGATGGCCATGCGCGATGTCGGCATCGAGATCGAGTTCGGCTCGGGCGTTGCGGCGGCGCAGGCTCATTTCCGCGGGGTGCAAGCGGCCAAGGAAACCAAGGTCGCCGCCGAATAGGTGGGAGGAGCGCGGGGCTAACGGCGAAAACGCCGGTCTCGCCTCATTTCAAGACTGGGTCTGCCCGATGTCGTCGCGGCGTCGGGAGAAGCTGAGGCGTGTCGCTTGGATTGACCGAGCGGCGTGAGGTAAGGGGCAAGAGTTCAGTGCAGCACGCGATCGTGTTCCTCGATCGGGAATCGGTGGACGCCAAGGTCCGGAAGCCGAATTTTCCGCACAGCTATAAAGAATATCAGTCCACCTGGGCGCACGACGAGATCGTCGAGCGGCTCAAGGACGCCGACATCGCCATCATCAACAAGGTGCCGATGCGCGCGGAGACGCTCAAGGCACTGCCCAAGCTCAAGCTGATCGCGGTGGCGGCGACCGGCACCGACATCATCGACAAGGCCTATTGCAAGGCGAACGGCGTCACCATCGTCAATATCCGCAACTACGCCTTCAACACGGTGCCGGAGCATGTCATCGCGCTCATCTTCGCGCTCCGGCGCAATCTGCTGGCTTACGTCGAGGACACGCGAAACGGGGTGTGGAACAAGGCGAGCCAGTTCTGCTTCCTCACTCATCCGATCCGCGACATCGCCGGCTCGACGCTCGGCATCGTCGGCTACGGCGCGCTCGGCAAGTCGATCGCAAAGCGCGCCGAGGCGCTCGGCATGAAGGTGCTGCCGTTCGACGTGGTGCCGCAGCCAGGGCTGGTCGATTTCGACACGATCCTCAAGGAGAGCGACATCATCACCCTCCACGTGCCGCTCACGCCAGAGACCAAGAACATGATCGGAGCGAAAGAGCTCAAAAAGATGAAGCCGACGGCGATCCTCATCAACACCGCGCGCGGCGGGCTGGTCGATGAGGCGGCGCTCGCCGAGGCGCTCAGGAACGGCACCATCGCGGGCGCCGGCTTCGACGTGCTGACCAAGGAACCGCCGAGAGACGGCAACATTTTGCTCGACGCCACGATCCCCAATCTGATCGTGACGCCGCACGTTGCCTGGGCGAGCCAGGAAGCGATGCAGATTCTCGCCGATCAGCTTATCGACAATATCGAGGCGTTCGTCGCGGGCAAGCCGCAGAACGTCGTCGAGTAAGTTAGGATAAAGGCCATGAAGAAGCTTCTGTTCTTGTTCGATACCGACCCTTACGCATCCGTGTTCGACACCGTCGTCGCCTATGACGGCGGCGCCGACCGCGTCACCGGCTATGCCAATGTCACGCCGGAGAATGTCGGCGCGCTGGTCGACGGCACCATCTACACCCGCGGCGGCAAGGACAAGCAGTCGACGGCGATCTTCGTCGGCGGCGGCGACATGCCGAAGGGCGAGGCGGTGCTGGCGGCGGTGAAGAAGCGCTTCTTCGGGCCGTTCCGCGTCTCGGTCATGCTCGATTCCAACGGCTCGAATACGACCGCCGCGGCGGGCGTCGCGTTGCTTGCCAAGGCCAAGAAGCTCAAGGGCAAGAAGGCCGTCGTGCTCGCCGGCACCGGCCCGGTCGGGATGCGCGCGGCCGCGTTCCTCGGCCAGGAGGGCGCCGACGTCACCATCACCTCGCGCACCAAGGACAAAGGCGAGCAGGCGGCCAAGGCGATCGAGCAGCGCTTCAACGTCAAGGTGAAGGCGGTCGAGGGGGCCGACGACAAGACGCGCGCCGAAGCGGTGAAAGACGCCAATATCGTGTTCGCCGCCGGCGCCATCGGCTTCCAGCTCCTGCCGCTCTCGGCCTGGAAGGACAATCCGAATATCCAGCTCATCGCCGATGTGAACGCCCAGCCGCCGCTCGGCATCGAGGGCATCGAGGCGACCGACAAGGGCAAGGAGCGCAACGGCAAGATCATATTCGGCGCGCTCGGCATCGGCGGGCTGAAACTCAAGCTGCACCGGGCCTGCATCGGCAAGCTGTTCGAGAGCTCGGAAGGCGTGTTCGACGCCGAGGAGATCTACGCGCTGGCAAAAGAGATGGCTTGATGACGCAGATCAAGGAAAAGGCAGTCGATGATTTCCTAGATGCGCTCGCCAGCTCGAGTGCGACCCCCGGGGGTGGCAGTGCTGCCGCGATTCTCGGCGCCATGGGGGCCGCGCTCGTCAGCATGGTGTGCAACCTGACCATCGGCAAAAAGAAATATGCCGATGTGGAAGGCGAGATGAAGGACGTCCTGGGCAAGGCCGAGACGCTTCGCCATAGGCTGACGGGCATGATCGAGGACGACGTCAAGGCATTCGATATGGTGATGGGCGCTTACGGCATGGCGAAAGAGACCGATGCCGAGAAGGTTGCGCGCGAGAAGGCCATCCAGGCCGCGCTCAAGCAGGCGACCGAGGTTCCCTTGGCATGTGCACGTGTAGCGCGGGAAGTCATCGAGCTTGCCGGGATCGCCGCCGACAAGGGCAACCTCAAC
>DATJZL010000167.1:0-9829 GCA_035499115.1 Methyloceanibacter sp.
GATGTGCTGAAGCTCGCGCTCGCCGCCATGACGGGAATGATCGTGGATCTCGAGCCCGACCTAGCCGCCATGAAAGAGGCGGCCGCTAAGGGGCATTCGACCGCGACCGACCTCGCCGACTGGCTCGTGCTCAAGCTCGGGCTTCCCTTCCGCGAGGCCCACCACGTCACTGGGCGAATCGTTGCGCTGGCCGATGCCAAGGGCGTCGAGCTCAAGGACCTCTCCTTGGCCGATTTACGGTCAATCGAGCCCAAGATCACCAAGGAGGCGTTTCAGGAGCTCGATGTCGCAGGCTCGGTGAAAAGCCGCAAAAGCTTTGGCGGAACGGCCCCAGCCAACGTGCTGGCCGCGGCAAAGCGGTGGATAAAGCGTTTGGAGAAGGAAGGCTTGTCGCGTAAAAAGGGATAGCTGAAGGGCCACGAAAAGGCCCGAGCGACAGGGGCACGACCAATGGGAAGCGCACTGCGCATCCTTATAGCATTTTTGCTCGTGGTGTCTGTGGGTCTCTCCGCCTGCGGCCGCCGCGGCTCCCTTGATCGGCCGAAGCCCGTTTATCCCGAGGTGAAAGCCGACCCATCAACCAAGATGTCCCAGGTTCCGGCCCGTAGCCTCTGGATCGACCGACTGCTGCAATAGACTGACACTTTCTCAAATGCACCATTTCGCCTACCGGCGCGGCGTGTCCCACGAGAACGTGCTCCACGCCGAGGAGGTGGACCTTGCCAGCCTCGCCGCCGCGATAGGGACTCCGTTCTATTGCTATTCGACGGCGACGCTCGAGCGCCACTACCGGGTGTTCGCCGATGCCTTCGCCGGCATGGACGACGCGCTCGTCTGCTACTCGGTCAAGGCCAATTCCAATCTCGGCGTGCTCGCGACGCTGGCGCGTCTCGGCGCCGGCATGGATGTCGTGTCAGAGGGCGAGCTTCGCCGCGCGCTCGCCGTGCGCGTGCCCCCCGAGCGTATCGCCTTCTCGGGCGTCGGCAAGACCAAGGCCGAGATGGCCTTCGCCCTCGATGCCGGCATCTTCGCCTTCAATGTCGAGTCGGAGCCTGAGCTCAGGGCCTTGAGCGAGGTTGCCGAAGCGCGGGGAAAGACCGCGCGCATCGCCATGCGCGTCAATCCCGATGTCGACGCCAAGACCCACCACAAGATCGCGACCGGTAAGGCCGAGAACAAGTTCGGTGTGCCGTTCGCTGACGCGTCCGCACTCTACCGCCTCGCCCGTGAGCTTCCCAATATCGAGGCTTGCGGCGTGCATATGCATATCGGCAGCCAGATCACCGACCTCTCGCCCTTCAGAAACGCCTTCGCACTGCTCAAGGAGCTGGTCGGCACGTTGCGCTCACAGGGCTTCGCGATCTCCTTCGTCAACCTCGGCGGCGGCCTCGGCATCCCCTACCGGCGCGACGAGCCTGAACCGCCGCTTCCCGCAGACTATGCGCGACTGGTCAAGGACGAGGTCGGCGATCTTGGCGCGCGGCTCCTGTTCGAGCCGGGTCGCATGATCGCCGGCAATGCCGGCATCCTCGTCGCGAGTGTGCTCTATGTGAAGCAGGGCGCGTCGAAGACCTTCACCGTCGTCGATGCGGCGATGAACGATTTGATCAGGCCGACGCTCTACGAGGCCTATCACGAGATCTGGCCGGTGATCGAGCCTAAGCCCGGAACTCCAGCCGTCATGACCGACGTGGTCGGCCCCGTGTGCGAAACCGGAGACTATCTCGCCCTCGCTCGTCCCCTGCCCGCGCTTAGCTCCGGCGATCTCATTTCCATGATGACGGCCGGCGCCTATGGCGCGGTCCTCGCCTCCGAGTATAACTCTAGGCTGCTGGTGCCCGAGGTCCTCGTGGCGGGAGACCGCTACAGCCTCACGCGGCCAAGGCCGAGCTATGACGACATGCTGGCCAAGGAGCGCCTGCCGGATTGGCTCTGACGCGCGTTAATGGGGTGGCAAAGCCTCCATTTCGCCCGCATCGAACCCCAGATTACCGGACTGTAACTTACGAGCGGCCCCCGCTCCCGTGCTAAAGAAGAGCATGATGAAATCCGTGTTCCGCTCGAAGCCGACCCCGCCGGAGACGCCGGAAGATCGCGCGCTCACGAAGCGCTTTGAGCAGAAGGTGCGCTTGAGCCTGCTGGCGATCCTGTTCGAGCGCGTGTGGGAGGCTCTGCTTTGGCCGTTCTTCGTCGTTGCCACGTTCCTCGTGGTGAGCCTGCTCGATCTCTGGAGCATCACCCCGCCGCTAACTCATCGCGTGCTGCTCGGCGCCTTTGGGCTCGCGCTCGCCGTCTCCTTCCTGCCGCTCATCCGCATCGCTTTGCCGACGCGCGAGGAGGCGCTTCGTCGCCTCGAGACCAAGGCTAACGTCAAGCACCGTCCGGCCTCTTCCTACGAGGATCGCCTCGGCACCATCCCGGCCAAGGAGACGGCGCTGCTTTGGGCCGCGCATCGCCACCGCCTGTCCCGTCTCATCCAGAAGCTGAGGCCAACCTGGCCCGAGCCCCGGACCGACCGCAAAGATCCTTATGCCATCCGCGCCTTGCTTCTCGTCGCGCTGATCGCCGCCGTGCTCGCCGCGGGCCCTAATGGGCTCGACCGGCTGCGCTCCGCCTTCTCTCCGGCTGCAAGCAGCGCCCCGTCGCTGCTCAGGCTCGATGCCTGGGTGACGCCGCCCGTCTACACCGAGGTCCCGCCCATCGTCCTAGCCGACGGGAACGAGACGGTCGGCACGGGCTCTGAGACCTTCCGCGCGCTGTCGGTGCCCGAGCGGAGCGAGCTGATCGTCCGCGCGCGCGTGCCGCAAGGCGAGAAGGTCAGTCTCGTCACCGGCAACGAGGAAGGTACCGTCGCCAAGGCCGTCGAGCCCAAGACCGGCCACGCCGAGGGGCTGACCGAGTTCGCCGTGACGCTGAACGACCCGGGCAGCGCCGAGGTTCGCATCGGCGGAGCGACCGTTGCCAAATGGCGCTTCGACTTGATCAAGGACGAGCCGCCAACCATCGGCCTGATGGCCAACCCCACGACCACCCCGCGCGGGGCCTTGCGCCTCCTCTACCGCGCCGACGACGATCATGGCGTTGCCAATGCCGAGGCACGATTCGCCCTCGCCGAGGGCGCCGATACCGACCTTGCGCCGGAGCCGTTTCCTGTCGGCCCCAAGGACGCGGGCGGCACGGCTGCGGCCGGCAAGGACGCAAACGCCAAGGATAAGACCGATCCCTTGCTCGAACCGCCGGTCATGCCGCTGCAATTGCCGCGCGCCAACGCAAAGCACGCCGACGGACGTGCCACCCAAGACCTGACGGCCCATCCCTGGGCGGGACTTAAGGTGCGCATGACCTTGGTCGCCCGCGATCAGGCCGGACAAGCCGGAATGAGCGCGCCTTACGAGTTCGTGCTGCCGGAGCGCGTCTTCACCAAGCCGCTGGCCAAGGCCGTGGTCGAGCAGCGCAAGAAGCTGGTGCGCGATCCCAGCACGACCGAGTCCGTCGTCCAGGCGCTTGATGCGTTGACCATCGGCGGCGACAAGGTCGGCGAGGACAGCTTCACCTATCTCTCTTTGCGCGACGCTTACTGGCGGCTGATGAGCAATCCTTCGCACGAGGCGATCGGAAGTGTCGTCGATCAGCTGTGGCAGATCGCGCTCCGCATCGAGGACGGCGACCTGCCGGAGGCTGAGCGCGAGCTCAAATCAGCACAGGACGCGCTCTCGCAGGCGCTGCAAAAGAATGCCTCGCCGGACGAAATCAAGCAGCTCGTCGACAATTTGCGCGATGCCCTGTCGCGTTACATGCAGGCGCTGGCCCAGCAGGCGCAAGACAAGGGCAACATGGCGAAGCAGGAGCAGCAGCAGAACGGCGATCAGCTTCTCTCGCAGCAGGATCTCGACAAGATGCTGAGCAATATCGAGAAGCTTGCCCAGGCCGGCTCGAAGGAGATGGCTGAGCGCATGCTGTCGGAGCTCAAGGACATTCTCGAGCGCATGCAGGCCGGGAACATCCCCGAAAACGCCAAGCAGCAGCGCGCGAGCCGCATGATGAAGGACCTGAACGATGTCATCTCGAATCAGCAGAAGCTGCTCGACGACACGTTCCAAGCCAAGCGCCAGCAAGGCGAACGCGGCGGCGAGCAAAGCCAGCAATTCGAGGTAAGCCCGCCCGGCCAGCCGATGGATTTCGGTCCCGGCATGGGTATGGCGCCGTTCATGGACATGCCCGGAGAGTCCGACCAAGGTCAGCTCAAGAGCCAGGGTGAATCCGGCAAGCAGGGGGGCGCCCCCGGCCAAGGCAAGCTCGAGATGGGCCAGCAGCCGCCAGGGGGCCAGCACTCGGGCCAGCACGGCGATCTCGCCAAGCGCCAGCAGGAGCTCCGCGACAAGCTGCAAAGCCTGATCGACCGCTTCCGCATCGAAGGCAACGACGCGCCTCAGCAATTCGATGGCGCCGGGAAATCGATGGCAGAGGCTCAGGACGCGATCGGCCAGGACGAGCTCGACCAGGCGACTCAGGCCCAGAACCAAGCGCTCGACAGTCTGCGCAAGGGCGCGCAGTCACTGGCCGAGCAGATGGAGCAGGGTGGCGAGATCCAGGCTGGCCAGGGTCCCGGCAATAACGGGCGCGACCCGCTCGGCCGTCCTGACCGCTCGAACCGTCCTGATCTCGGCCTCTCGGTAAAGGTCCCCGACGAGATCGATATCCAGCGCGCCCGCGAGGTGCTCGATGAGATCAGGCAGCGCCTCGGCGACCCGCAGCGGCCGACCTTCGAGCTCGACTATCTCGAGCGCCTGATCAAGCCGTTCTGACGGCGCCTCAGCCGAAGAAATAATCGATCAGCGCGATCACGCTGATCGAGCCGAGCGTGCCGAGATAGACCCCGACCAGCACGCCCTCAGGCCAGCGGTCCTGCGCCTCGCTGCGGAAGGTTTGGACGATCCCGATGAGCGGGATGGCGGCCCCGATCAGGGCGAAGATGAGCTTGAGCGTGGTCATGGCTCCGTCAGGTATCAGGTGTGGGCGAGCGACCGCTAGCCCTTTTTCCCGGTGACCTCGCCGATAAACGGCAGCTCACGATAGCGGTGGGCGAGGTCCATGCCGTAGCCGACGACATAGACCGGCGGGCAGTGAAAGCCGATGAAGTCCGGCACGATCTGAGTGGCGCGCGGCACCTTCTTGTCGAGCAGCACGCAGGTCCTGACCGAGCGGCTGCCGCGCGAGGCGAGCAACGCCTTGGCGAAAGCGAGCGTGCGGCCGGAGTCCAGGATATCGTCGACGATCACCACGTCGCGGCCCTCAAGCTCGCTCTCGACGTCGCGCAGCACTTTGACCTCGCCCCTTGACGTGGTGCCGGTGCCATAGCTTGCGAGGAAGATGAAATCGATCTCGGGGGCGAGCCCCTTGCGTTGCAGCGCCCTGATCAAGTCGGCGGCGAAGATGAAGCTTCCTTTGAGCACCGCGACGATGATGAGATCGTCGAGCTCGAGCGCGGCGATCTCTTGCGCGAGCTCCTCGATTCTCCTTGCGATCGTCTCTTCGCTGTAGAGCGGCGTGATCGACGGCGCCGCGGAATGGGCCATGGATCACTTGGCCTTGGCGAAGCGCACCTTGACGCTGCGGACATTGCTTGGCGGCGAGGGAATCTGCCGCACGAAGGCCGCATGCTCGCCGGCGGCAAGCTCGTCGGAGCCGGTGTCGGTCGTCCACTCCGAGATCTCGTTCCCGTTCTCGTCGCGAAGCGCGATCACGACTTGCGGCACGGCGACAGGTGAGGCGCTCGAATTCACCACGTCGCCCTGAATTTCGAGAACGGTCTGATCGCCTTCGTTGGCCCAGCCGTAGCGGACGCCTTCGAAGGTGAGCCCGCTCGTCGCCGATGAGCCGCCAAACATGCCGTAGAGCCGCTGGGCGCCGGGGAGGACCGAGAGCACGGTCCCCTTGGCGAAGACAAGAATACCCACAATGAGCGCGACTAAGACGATCAGCACGAGCCAACCCATGGCGACCACGCGGGAGGGAGCCTCCGCCGGAGGTTCGCCTGCGGCAAGCGCGGCAAGCTCGGCCTCGCTTGGGGGCACGCTCGGGAGCACGGGTTCCTCGGGAGGCTCGGGAGCCTTGGCGGGCGCTGGCACTCGCTTCGATTTCAGCCTCGCGAAGATCCCGCCGCCTGACGGCCTCTCGTCGGGAAGGACCCCTTCCGCCGCCATCGCCGCCTCGGCGTTCATGCGCTCGACCTGAGCGGCCAGATCCTCGTCGCTGCCGAAATCGGCGTCCGGCTGGACCGCGGCAGCCGTTGCCGCCGCCGCTCGCTCGGCGAGGCTCGGTTCGGCCTTGGGCGCAGCCGCACCACCGGCAAAGCCGCCCATGGCATTATTGACCGTCGCCGGCTTCGGCTTGGCCTTGGCCTTGGGAGGGGTTGGCGGCGGTAGGGGCGTCGCAGGGCCAGGCGCCTTGGAGACGACCTTGAGCCCTGTTGCCGCAGCCTCGGGCTGCGCTACCGCCTTGGCCTGCCAGACGTGGCCGCATTTCGAGCAGCGCACCTTGCGCCCTTCAGGCGGGAAAACGGCCGCCGTCTCGTAGCGCGTCTCGCAAGTCGGGCAGATAATGAGTGTTGCCATCGGAAAACCAAAAGCGGCCGCAACCGTGGATTCTGCGGCAGCCCCCATGTCGTTGCCCAATTCCATTGATACCGGACAGCGAGTTCAGCATAAAGAGCGAAAGTCGCGGCCAATGATAAGAGGCTTTAGGAAGACGGGTGATTCGCTTTGACAATGTCGGGTTGCGCTACGGCAGCGGCCCCGAAATCTTGCGCGATGTCACCTTCCACGTGCTTCCCGGGTCCTTTCACTTCCTGACCGGACCGTCGGGGGCCGGAAAGACGACGCTTTTGCGCCTTCTTTTCATGTCGCTCCGGCCGACCAGGGGGCTGGTTTTCGTTCTCGGCGAGAATATCGCCGAGCTTTCCCCTGCGGGGCGGGCCGAGCTTAGACGGCGGATCGGCATCGTGTTCCAGGATTTCCGGCTGCTCGATCACCTGACCACCTGGGAGAATGTGGCGCTGCCCCTGCGCGTCATGGGCAAGCGGGAATCGGACTATCGCGAGGACGTGACCGATCTGCTCCGCTGGGTTGGGCTTGGCGACCGCATCAATGCCTATCCCGAGATCCTTTCAGGCGGCGAGAAGCAGCGCGCGGCCATCGCCCGCGCCGTGATCGGCCGCCCGGAGCTTTTGCTCGCCGACGAGCCCACGGGCAATGTCGATCCCGTCATCGCCAACCGGCTGTTGCGCCTGTTCGTCGAGCTCAATCGGTTAGGCACCTCGGTCATTATCGCGACGCACGATCATGCCCTGATGGACCAACTCGACGCGCCCCGCCTTATCTTGTTCAACGGCCACTTGCAGACGCGCTAGGCCCCACGTGACCCTGCTCACAGACATCCGCGACTATCCCTGGACGAACCTCATCGCCGGGCTTCTGCCTGCGCGCGTCGTCACCTGGCTGCCGGCGCGCTTTCAGTCGCGTTCCTCGCAGATCGTTCCGTCGGCCTCGATCGCCGGCAACGCGCTCACCGTCGTCATCGCCATCATGTCGTTCCTCGCCTGCCTGACTGCCGGTGCCGTCTATATGATCAACCGCTCGGCGCAAGCCTGGGTGAACGACATCACGAGCGAGATCACCGTCGAGCTCGATCCGATCAACACCGCCGACATCGAGAAGAAGATGACGCTCGTCTCGCTGTTCCTCGCCAAGCAGAAGGGCATCACCCGGGTGAAGCCCCTCACCGCCGATGACAGCGCCAAGCTGCTCGAGCCCTGGCTCGGCGAGACGAGCGCTCTGTCGGCGCTCCCCATCCCCCGCCTGATCGCGGTCGAGATCGACCGCTCCAATCCGCCCGACATCGGCGTGATCAAGGACGCGCTCACGCAGAATTTCGAGGGCGTCACGCTCGACGATCACCGCCGTTGGCAGGCAGAGATCAAGACTTTGACGCGTTCTGCCGCGCTTGGCGGCCTTGCCGTGCTTGGGCTCGTCGCCGCAGCGACCATCGCCGTCATCGTCTCGGCGACGCGGAGCGCCATGGCGACCAACCGCGAGATCATCGCGGTGCTGCATTTCGTTGGTGCCAACGAGCGTTTCATCAGCCGCGAGTTCGAGCGCCACTTCCTCGGACTCGGCGTGAGAGCGGGCCTGATGGGAGCGTTTGCCGCCGCCATCGCCTTCCTGCTGCTGCCCGTCCTCACCCATCTGCTCGGCGGCGGCATCGTCACGACGACCGAGACGGAGCGGCTGATTGGTTCCGGCGAGCTCGATCTTGCGGGCTATTTCCTCTGCATTCTCGTGGTCTTCGTCGTGGCTTGCCTCTGCATGGTCACCTCGCGGCTCGGCGTGATCCGCGTGCTCAAATCTTACGAGTGACCCGGAAGTTTTCTGATCTCGAAGCGGTAATGCCGGTTTCATGGACCTCACGTTTCAGCCTATTCTTGCGTCCGCCTGGCAGCGTTGGAGTAACCGGTGAGCGAGGAAGAGGAAGAAAAACCAGGCCGGTTCAGCGGCTTCTTCGGGGGAGTCAGGCTCATCTTCGATGGGATGCTGTTCCTCATGGTTCTCTTCTTCATCGGCTTCGCCGTGTTCGCGACCGGAGTCGAGCGCGAACCGCGCGAGACGGTGCCAACGGCTGACGGCATCACCGTGCTCACCGGCGGCGCCGACCGCATCGACCAGGCGATGAAGCTGCTGGCACAAGGCAAGGCGAAGCGCGTTCTCATCACCGGCGTCTACCGCGCCACCACCAAGGAGGAGCTGAAGCAGCTCGCGAGCCAGGGCGATCAATATTTCGCTTGCTGCGTCGACATCGACAAGGAGGCGCGCAACACCATCGACAACGCCACCGAGACGTCAGAATGGGTGGCGCAGCAGCATTTCCACTCGGTCATCGTCGTCACCTCGAACTATCACATGCCGCGCGCGCTCGCCGAGCTCGGCCGGGCGATGCCCGATGTGGCGCTCATCGCCTATCCCGTGATCGACAAGAACGTGCACCTCGATCGCTGGTGGACCTATCCCGGCACGACCAAGCTCTTGATGTCGGAATATCTGAAATACCTCCCGGCGCTCGGGCGGCTCGGCGCGACCAGGCTCGCCAACTTGTTGTTGGCGGGAGAAGACAAGGTCGCCGAGAGCGCGCCCGAGCCATAGCGGTCACTCGCCTGATGGCGCGCTCGCTTCTGTTCAATCTCCTGTTCTACGTGACGACGACACTGTTCGTCGTTCTCGGCAGCCCCTTGCTGTTCGCACCACGCAGCTGGGCGATGGCCGCTCTCGCCGTGCATGCCCGCTTCGAGCTTTGGCTCCTCAAAGTCATCGTCGGACTGAAGGTCGAGGTGCGGGGCAAGGAGAAGCTGCCCGAGGGGGCCTGCCTCGTCGCCTCGAAGCATCAATCGGCCTGGGAGACCTTCGCGCTCATCCCCCTCTTCCGCGATCCCGCCTTGCTGATGAAGCGGGAGCTGTTCTGGATTCCGTTCCATGGCTGGTTCTCGAAGAAGTTCGAGATGATCCCGGTCGATCGCGACAAAGGTCCGGCTGCGCTTCGCCGCATGCTGCGTGAGGCGAAGACGCGCGTCGAGGATAGACGCGAGATCATCATCTTCCCCGAAGGCACCCGCCGCCCGCCGGGAGCGCCGCCGGACTACAAGACGGGAGTCGTCCTGCTTTACGAAGCGCTCCGCATCCCTTGCGTCCCCGTCGCGCTCAATTCGGGCCTCTTCTGGCCGAGGCGAAGTCTCATTCGCCACCCCGGAACGGTCATCGTCGAGTTCCTCGATCCCATCCCG
>DATJZL010000168.1:0-15583 GCA_035499115.1 Methyloceanibacter sp.
CCGCGGCCTCGATCGCCCAGGTGCACAAGGCCAAGGTGCGGATGCCGGACGGGGCGCTGAAGCCCGTGGCCGTAAAGGTGCTCAGGCCCGGCATCGAGCAGCGCTTCCAGCGCGACCTCGACAGCTATTTCTTCGCCGCCCGCATGGTCGAGCGCTTCCATCCGCGCTCGCGGCGGCTAAGGCCGGTCGCGGTCGTCGACACGCTCGCCAAATCGGTCGCCATCGAGATGGATCTCCGCATGGAGGCCGCCGCCATCTCCGAGATGGCCGAGAACACCAAGAACGATGAAGGCTTCCGCCTGCCGCAAGTCGATTGGACACGGAGCGCGCGGCGTGTGCTCACGCTCGAATGGATCGACGGTATCCCGATTGCCGATCATGCCGCCTTGCGTGCCGCGGGCTACGATCTGAAGGCGCTCGGCGCGCGGCTGATGCAAGCCTTCCTTTGCCATGCCATGCGCGACGGCTTCTTCCATGCCGACATGCATCCCGGCAATCTCTTCGTCGATGCCGAGGGCCGGATCGTCGCGGTGGATTTCGGCATCATGGGGCGGCTCGGGGCGAAGGAGCGGCGCTTCCTCGCCGAGATCCTCCACGGCTTCCTCAACCGCGATTATGCCCGCGTCGCCGAAGTGCATTTCGAGGCGGGCTACGTGCCGCGCAAGCATTCGATCGCGCAATTCGCCCAGGCTTTGCGCGCCATCGGCGAGCCGATCATGGACCGCCCGGCGAGCGAGATCTCGATGGCGCAGCTCCTTGGCCAGCTCTTCCAATATACCGAAGTGTTCGACATGCAGACACGGCCAGAACTTCTGCTTCTGCAAAAGACCATGGTGGTGGTCGAGGGCGTGGGGCGGAGCCTCGACCCCGATCTCAATATCTGGGTCGTGTCCGAGCCGGTGGTGCGCGAATGGATGGAGAAGGAGCTCGGCCCCGGCGCGCGGCTCGAGGCGGCGGCCGAAGGGGCCGTCAGCGTCGGCCGCTTCATGGGCGAGATCCCGAAGCTTCTCGGTCAGGTCGAACGGACGGCCGACGCCTTTGCCGGCCTGGCCGAGGAGGGCCTGCGGCTCGACGATGATACGGTCGATCGCCTGGCTGAGGCACAAAGCCGGCAGAATAGGGCAACACGCATCGGTATCTGGATCGGGGCCATCGCCCTCGTGGTGATCGCGCTCACTCGCCTCTTTTGATGATTGACCGCTGACCCTATTTCTTGTCATTGCCCGGCTTGACCGGGCAACCCAGTAACCCTGGGAAGTGGTTACTGTTAAAGTCGGCGCCTACTGGATGCCCGCTTTCGCGGGCATGACACGCGGCAAGGTGAGATCGTGCAGAACAAGCGCATCCTCTTGATCGTCGGCGGCGGGATCGCCGCCTATAAGAGCCTCGAGCTCGTGCGCCGCTTGAAGGAGCGGGGCGCCGGCGTGCGCGCGATCTTGACACGCGGCGGCGCCGAGTTCGTCACCCCGCTCTCCTTCTCCGTGCTGACCGAGGAGAAGGCCTTCACCGGTTTGTTCGACCTGAAGGAGGAGGCCGAGATCGGTCATATCCGCCTCTCCCGCGAAGCCGATTTGATCGTCGTCGCGCCGGCGACAGCCGACCTTCTGGCTAAGATGGCGCATGGGCTCGCCGACGACCTCGCCACCGCCGTTTTGCTCGCCACCGACAAGCCCGTGCTCGTGGCGCCCGCCATGAATGTCCGCATGTGGGAGCATCCCGCCACGCAGCGGAACCTCGCCACGCTCCGCGCCGACGGCACCCACTTCGTGGGTCCTGATGAAGGTGACATGGCGTGCGGCGAGTTCGGCTTGGGCCGCATGGCAGAGCCAGGAACTATCCTCGAGGCGATCGCCGGCCTGCTCGGCTCCGAGAAGGTGACGCCTCTGGCGAAAGCCACGCCCCTCCGCACGCTGTCGGAGAGGCACGTGCTGATCACCTCAGGCCCCACGCAGGAGCCCATCGATCCGGTGCGGTATATCGCCAATCGATCTTCCGGCAAGCAGGGCCATGCTCTCGCCCGTGCCGCGCAGGCGCTCGGCGCGAAGGTGACGCTTGTCAGCGGGCCCGTGACCCTTCCCGATCCCGAAGGCGTGCGCGTGGTCAAAGTCCACACCGCGCATGAAATGCTCGCCGCGGTGCTGTCCGCGCTCCCCGCCGATGTCGCCATTTGCGCGGCGGCAGTCGCCGATTGGCGCGCCTCTGACGAGGCCGCGCACAAGCTGAAAAAGCCGCATCAGGGAACCGAGACTACGCTTGCGCTCACGCTGAACCCAGACATTCTTGCGACCGTTGCCACGCCCGGTCCCGCCCGCCCACGCCTCGTCGTCGGCTTTGCCGCCGAGACCGAGAACCTGATCGAGAACGCTAAGACCAAGCGCGACCGCAAGGGCGCCGACTGGATCGTCGCCAACGATGTCTGGCCCGGGACCGGCGCCATGGGCGGCGATCGCACCCAAATCCATCTCGTGACGGCGCAGGGCGTTGAGGATTGGCCGCCGATGAGCAAGGACGAGATGGCGGGCCGGCTGCTCGCGCGCGCCGCCGATGCGCTCGCGGCGCTTTGCCCGGCCGCTGAATGAGCGTCACGGTCCGCGTGCTCCGGCTGCCGCACGGCGAAGGCCTGCCGCTTCCCTCTTATCAGTCGGCGCATGCGGCAGGCCTCGACCTTGTCGCCGCCCTGCCGGAGGACGATCCCATCGAGCTCGAGCCCAGCGATCGCGCGCTCGTTCCCACCGGGCTCGTGATCGAGCTGCCGGACGGCTACGAGGCGCAAGTGAGGCCGCGCTCAGGGCTTGCGCTCAAACATGGCGTGACGGTTCTGAACAGCCCCGGCACCGTCGACGCCGATTATCGCGGCGAGGTGAGGGTGCTTCTCATCAATCTCGGCGCCGAGACGTTCCTGATCCAGCGTGGCGACCGCATCGCCCAGCTCGTCGTCTCGCCGGCGACGCGTGTCGAGATTATCGCGACCGAAGCGCTAGGCGTCACCGGGCGCGGAGAAGGCGGCTTCGGCTCCACCGGCTGAGAGGCAGGCTGTGGCGGTGCTGTTTGCTCCATCCCTCCCCTCGATTGGGAGGGTGGCTCGACTCGGACTTGTCCGGGGCGAGCCGGGTGGGGCGAGACTGCACCCGGCGAGCGAAATGGCGCGCCGAACTCCCCACGAGGGGGAGGTACGGAAAAGAGTCCTCACTGGCAGGCCACGGGCCGATGACCTAAGTTCAGCCCATGCTCACCCCTGACGAGATCCTGCGTTACAAGCGCCACCTGGTGCTCAAGGAGATTGGCGGCGAAGGCCAGCAGAAGCTCAAAGCCTCGCGCGTGCTGATCGTCGGCGCTGGCGGCCTCGGCTCTCCGCTGCTGCTCTATCTCGCCGCCGCCGGCGTCGGCACAATCGGCATCATCGACGATGATCGCGTCAGCATCGATAATCTCCAGCGTCAGATTGCCCACGACACCAAGAGCGTCGGCAAGTTCAAGACGCGGAGCGCGGCCGAGGCGATCGAGCACTTGAACCCGCATGTCGAGACGCGCCTCTACACCACCCGCCTCGTGCCGGAGAACGCCATCGACATCATTCGTGCCTACGACATCGTCGCCGACGGGTCTGACAATTTCACCACCCGCTACCTCGTGAACGACGCGTGCTATTTCGCCAAGCGGCCACTGGTGTTTGCGGCGGTCGGGGCATTCGACGGCCATCTCACCACCTTCCGCGCCTTCGAACAGGATGAGGCAGGGAATCCACGAGCGTCGTATCGCTGCCTGTTCCCCGATCCGCCGCCCGACGGCACCGTGGCACCTTGCTCCGAGACGGGCATCCTCGGCGCGGTCGCCGGTGTGATGGGTTGCCTTCAGGCGGTCGAAGTGGTGAAGGAGTTGCTTCATCTCGGCGAGGGACTGGTGGGCAAGCTCCTGCTCTATGACGCGCTCGAGGCACGCTTCTCGACCGTCGCCTACACGTGGGACCCGGCAAATCCGCTAAACGGGCGGAAGCCGGTCTTCGCCGACCTGTCGCATCTCCGCAAGGCCGCAGTCGAGGCCAACGGCTAGGCATGGCGACAGAGACCATCACCACGTCATGCGTCATCGCCGGCGGAGGGCCTGCCGGCATGATGTGCGGATTCCTACTCGCCCGCGCCGGCGTCGAGGTGCTCGTGCTGGAGAAGCACGCCGATTTCCTCCGCGACTTCCGCGGCGACACCATCCATCCCTCGACCTTGCAAATCATGTACGAGCTCGGGCTGCTCGACGCGTTCCTCAAGCGCCCGCATTCGGAGGTGCACGAGCTTGCAGGCGTCATCGGCGACGACCGCATCATGCTCGCCGACTTCTCGCATCTCCCCACCCACTGCCATTTCATCGCGCTGATGCCGCAATGGGACTTTCTCAATTTCCTCGCCGAGCATGCCAAGCGCTATCCCTCGTTCAAGCTCAAGATGCTCGCCGAGGTCGACGGCCTTCTTGAGGACGGCACCGCCATCGTCGGGCTGACCGCCAAGCAACCGCAAGGAAGGCTCGAAGTCAGGTCGAACCTCGTCATCGGCGCCGACGGGCGGCACTCGATCGTGCGCGACAAGGCCCGCCTCAAAATCGAGGATCTCGGCGCGCCGATGGACGTTCTGTGGTTCCGCCTGCCCAAGCGGTCGGACGACGAGGGCCAGACCCTTGGCCGCATTCAGGCGGGCGTCGTCTTCGTCATGCTCGACCGCGGCGACTATTGGCAATGCGCTCACGTCATCCGCAAAGGTGGCTTCGCCGAACTGCGCCGCCAGGGGCTCGCAGCTTTCCGTACTGCGGTCGTCGCGTTGAACGCAAAGCTCGCCGATCGCGTCCAGGCGATCGGCTCATGGGACGATGTGAAGCTGTTGACGGTCACGGTCGACCGCTTGCAACGCTGGTATCGCGAGGGCCTGCTATGCATCGGCGATGCCGCTCACGCGATGTCGCCGATCGGCGGCGTCGGCATTAATCTCGCCATCCAGGACGCCGTCGCCGCCGCGAATATTTTGTGGCGCCCGCTCCGCGAGGACAGCGTGCATGAAGCCGATTTGCGCAAGGTGCAGGAGCGCCGCGAATGGCCGACGCGCGCCACCCAGCGCCTCCAGCTCTTCATCCAAGACCGCGTGATCAGCAACGTCCTTGCCCTGAAGACGCGGCCCGCGGCGCCTTTTGCGGTCAAACTGCTGAATTGGGTTCCGTTGCTTCGCCGCATCCCGGCGAGGCTTATCGGGCTCGGCTTTCGGCCTGAGCATGTGCGCGCGCCCGAGCTTCCACCAAAGGCCTAGCGCTGAGCGCGTTGCCTCAGCTCCAGTCGTTCCACGCGCGGCCGCCGGCGATCTCCCACTTCCCTTGCGCGGGATAGATCAGCGTGCAAAAGCGCGAGGTGTGCGGCTTCTTGAGAATGTCGAGATATTCGACATACCCCCAGAAATGGATCGGGTCGGTGAAGTCGATCTTGAAGGTGACCGGCAGGATGACGTTCGACGCAGGATCGTGAGGGCTCAGCCCATTGCTGCTGTTGACGACGAGCTCGAATTCTTTCGAGCCGCCGCCCTCGTAGTCCGGCGTTTCACCCTTGGGCGGCTTTTTGGAGAATTGCCCATAGACCATGGTGAGAATGCCGGGCGTTCGTCCCGGATTGTCCACCCTGAGATGGACGGTCGTCTCCGTGCGGGTTTCGTCGAGGGTGATATTGGTCGGCGCAATGAAGAGATAGGCCCGCTCCACCGCGGGAATTTGCTCTGCTGCGATCCGCGCTGCGGTGGCGGCCCGCTTGGTGTTCAGCCACAGCAGCAGGGTCGAGGCGGCGAGGATTCCTGCGAAGGTCGCGATCGACCGCTCCGCCGAGCCGAAAGCGAAATTCCAGGCGGCATTGCCGCAAGACAGCACGAGGTCGAACCCCTCTTTGCCCTCGGCGCAGCTGCCGATATAGGGGCCGGGCTCGTCGTCGCTGTCGCCCACAAGCGGAGCCGAGTCGACCGCGTGGCCGCCATCGGGCTGGTCCGGTTGGTCGTAATTGCCGTGCCTGGTGACGCGCGAGGACTCGCCGCCGCTGCTCGGTTGCGGGAGGGCCTCGGATGACCAGACAAGCAAGAGCAGAGCCGCAAACAATCTCAGCATCGCGCTTTCGCCGCCCCGATAGCCCCTTGGTCGGACGATTGTTATACCTGAATTGACGATGGAGTCAGCAACCGCTGGAGGCGGAAAACCTGCATTTTTCGCTCAAAACATGGCTGGGTGGACGCGATCGGGCGGAGCATGGCCGTCGAGAAAGGTCTTGATGTTGATGATGACCTTCTCACCCATGTCGACGCGGCCCTCGAGCGTGGCAGAGCCCATATGCGGGAGCACGACCACCTTGTCGCTCTTGAGCAACTTGGGGTTAACTGCCGGCTCGTGCTCGAATACGTCGAGGCCTGCGCCGGCGAGCTCGTTGTTCTCGATCATGCGGGCGAGCGCGTTCTCGTCGATCACCTCGCCGCGCGCCGTGTTGACGATATAGGCGCCGGGCTTCATCAGGGCGAGCCGCCGCGCCGAGAGCAGATGATAGGTTGCCGGCGTGTGCGGACAGTTGATGGAAATGATGTCCATGCGGGCGAGCATCTGGTCGAGGCTGTCCCAATAGGTGGCCTCGAGCGACTTCTCGATCTCGGGCGCCACCCGCCTCCGATTGTGATAGTGAATCTGCAAGCCGAAGGCCTTCGCGCGCTTGGCCACGGCTTGGCCGATACGGCCCATGCCGACGATGCCGAGCCGCTTGCCGAAGATGCGATGGCCGAGCATCCAAGTTGGCGACCACCCCTGCCACTCGCCATCGGCCGTCCGGAGCATCATCGCGCCCTCGGTCAGCCGCCGCGGCACGGCGAGGATCAGCGCCATGGTCATATCGGCGGTATCCTCGGTCAGCACCCCCGGAGTGTTGGTGACGATGATGCTGCGGTTGCGTGCCGTCTCGAGGTCGATATTGTCGACACCGGTGCCGAACTGAGCGATGAGCTTCAAGTCCGGGCCGGCCTGGCTCAGCACGCCACGATCGATGCGGTCGGTGACGGTTGGCACCAGCACATTGGCGGTCTTGACCGCCTCAATCAGCTCCTCGCGCGAGAACGGCCTGTCTTCGAGATTGAGGCGCGCGTCGAACAGCTCGCGCAGCCGTGTCTCAACGACATCGGGAAGCTTGCGTGTGACGATAACGATCGGTCGATCAGCCATAAAGGTCCAGCCAGGATTGAGTGCGGGATTGGGGGTCCCCGCGAGGGATCAGGCGCTTGTTGCCAAGGCCGCCGCTTTCTCTAACAGAAGCGGCTTTGCGAGATAAAGCCTGTTCTTGGCCTGGGCCACGATCCGTTCACTTTTCTGGTCCATTGAGAGGAGGGCCGATTCGTGGCTTACCGGCCTTCTATCGGGACGCGAGGGGTGGGGGTTTTCCTGGTTGTGCGGCATCTCAATCTATTGGCGATAGGGCTGGTTCTGGCGCTCGGGCTCTGTGCCGCCGGCACCGTCGCGGCCGAAGACAGCGCCAAGCATGCGGCGCTCGAGCCAGGCAAGAACGCGCTTCCCGTGCCGCGCTTCGTCAGCCTCAAATCCGATAAGGTGAATGTGCGCAAAGGTCCTGCCACCGACCAGGCGATCGTCTGGGTGTTCTCCCGCGCCGGGCTCCCTGTGGAAGTGATCGCCGAATCCGACAATTGGCGGCGTGTGCGCGACAGCGAGGGCGCCGACGGCTGGGTGTTTCACAGCCTGCTCAGCGCGCGGCGCACCGTGCTCATCACCCCTTGGTCCAAGGACCAGTCGAGCGTGCCCCTTTATTCCTCGAACTCGACCAGCTCGCGCGCCGTAGCCGAGCTGCAAGCGGGCGTGCTCGGCAACGTGCTGAACTGCGATGGGGAGTGGTGCGAGCTCTCGGTCGAAGACTATACGGGCTACGTCCAGCAGGTGGAGCTCTGGGGCGTCTACAAGGGCGAAGAGATCAAATAGCCCCCGATGGATGCCCTCGCCCTGAGGGGGCGCGGAATGCGCCGTCTCGAAGGGCATGGTTCGAGATGCGGCCGCGGCCGCTTTATCGAGTGGGCTTGTCCACCAGCCTGACCAGCACGTCGACGCGCGAGATGGTCATGCCTTCCGGCGCCTCCGGCAGACCTTCGATCTTGATCGCGCCGGTGTCGATGTCCATCAGCCTGCCGGAATGCTCGCAGAAGAAATGATAGTGGTTGGACGTGTTGGTGTCGAAATAGGTCTTGGCGCCTTCGACCGCGACCTCGCGCAACAGACCTACCTCGGTGAATTGGTGGAGGGTGTTGTAGACCGTGGCAAGCGACACCGGAACGCGGCGCGCTTGCGCCTCCTCGTGGAGGGTTTCGGCCGTCACGTGCCGATTGCAGCCGATGAAGAGCAGAGAGGCCAGCGCAACGCGCTGCCGCGTCGGTCTCAGGCCCGCCCCGCGTAGAAGCTTGGCAACGTCTCCTGCTCGCGTCTCTGTATGCAATTCTTACAATCCCCTGCGTGGAGCCGAGCTTTTCGACATCGCTAAATGACGAATTCGCCAGCAAATATAGGCTGAAGCATCTCCTGTCGCAACGCTGGTCGGTTTGATCTAAGTCAAACCGCAACGAATGATCTTAACGCCAGGCGGGGCGACTACCCTTCATGGAAGGTCACGAAAATGCAGCCGAATCGGGGCACGCTTAACCTCCGACCCGCACGCCCGCGGGCTTTTGATGGGCCCGCGACTGTGTTAGGAAACGCCCGAGTTTCTCCGTAGGTGAAAGTCGGCCAGAGTGCAGAAACCGATGCAAGAGAAACGGGCGCATTTTGAGTACGAGGATTTGCTTGCCTGCGCCCGCGGCGAGCTATTCGGCCCCGGCAACGCGCAGCTGCCGCTGCCGCCGATGCTGATGTTCGACCGCATCTCGCAAGTCGAGGAGCAGGGCGGCGAGCACGGCTATGGCCGGATCGTGGCCGAGCTCGACGTGAAGCCCGATCTCTGGTTCTTCTCCTGCCATTTCAAGGGCGATCCCGTCATGCCGGGCTGCCTTGGGCTCGACGCGCTCTGGCAGCTGCTCGGGTTCTTCCTCGGCTGGCTCGGCGCGCCGGGGAAGGGCCGCGCGCTCAGCGTCGGGGAGGTGAAGTTCTCCGGCATGGTGCTGCCGACCATGAAGAAGCTCGAATATATCGTCGAGCTGAAGCGTGTGATCAGGCGGAAATTTACGCTCGGCACCGGCGACGGCTGGTTGAAAGCCGACGGCGCGACCATCTATACGGCCAAGGATTTGAGGGTCGGCCTCTTCCAGGCGGGCGAAGCCGCTCCCGCGAGTGTTTGATTTGCCAGACGGCTCTGGTTTCCAAGGATTTTAACCTCATGAGACGTGTGGTCGTGACCGGCATGGGGATCATCTCCTCGATCGGCAACAGCGTGCAGGAAGTGCTCGCCTCGCTCCGTGAGGCAAGGTCCGGCATCGTCAAGGCCGACACTTATGCCGAGCTCGGTTTCCGCTGCCAAGTCCATGGCGCGCCGAAGATAGATTGGGAGGGGATGATCGACCGCAAGGTGCGGCGATTCATGGGAGCGGGTGCCGCTTGGAACTACATCGCCATGGAGCAGGCGATCCGCGATGCCGGCCTCGAGGAGAAGGACGTCTCCAACGAGCGCACCGGTCTGATCATGGGCTCCGGCGGCCCATCGACCCGTGCCATCGTCCAGGCGGCCGACACCACGCGCGAGAAGGGCCCGAAGAAGGTCGGCCCCTTCGAGGTACCCAAGGCCATGTGCTCGACCAACTCGGCGACGCTCTCGACCCCCTACCACATCAAAGGCGTGAGCTATTCAATCTCCTCCGCCTGCTCGACCTCCGCGCATTGCATCGGCAACGGCGCCGAACTGATCCAGCTCGGCAAGCAGGATATCGTCTTCGCCGGCGGCGGCGAGGAGCTCGACTGGACGCTCTCGGTCCTGTTCGACGCCATGAACGCCATGTCATCTGACTTCAACGACCGTCCTGAGGTGGCGAGCCGCGCCTATGACGCCGATCGCGACGGCTTCGTCATCGCCGGCGGCGCCGGCGTCGTGGTGCTCGAGGAGCTCGAGCACGCCAAGGCGCGTGGCGCGCGCCTCTATGGCGAGCTCGCCGGCTACGGCGCGACCTCCGACGGTTACGACATGGTGCAGCCCTCCGGCGAAGGCGCCGTGCGCTGCATGCGCATGGCGATGAACGGCGTCGACGGCATCGACTATATCAACCCACATGCCACCTCGACCCCGATCGGCGACCTCCGCGAGATCGAGGCGATCCGCGAAGTATTCGGCGACACATGCCCGCCAATCAGTGCTACCAAGTCCCTCACCGGCCATTCGCTCGGCGCGGCCGGCGCCCATGAGGCGATCTATTCCCTGTTGATGATGAATAACGGGTTCATTTGTGAATCCGCCAATATCGAGACCATCGACCCCGCCGTCGCCGACATGCCCATCGCGCGCAAGCGCATGGACAATGTCGCCATTAACGCCGTGATGTCGAACAGCTTCGGTTTCGGCGGGACCAACGCCACACTGGTGTTCAAGCGAGTGGATGGATGAGCCGACGGGAGCTAATGCCGACCAACCGAGCAGAGTAAGCAACATGGCAACAACAAAAGATAACGCTGGGCCCGCGCAGTTGATGGCCGGGAAGAGGGGGCTGGTGATGGGCGTCGCCAACGATCGCTCGATCGCTTGGGGCATCGCCCGCGTGCTGCACGACCATGGCGCCGAGCTTGCCTTCTCCTACCAGGGCGGTGCCTTCGGCCGTCGCGCCGTTCCTCTCGCCGAAGGCATCGGCGCAAAGATCATCGAGGAAGCCGACGTCGAGGACCTCAAGAGCGTTGAGCGTGTGTTCGAGGTGATCCGCAAGAAGTGGGGCTCGCTCGATTTCGTCGTGCATGCGCTCGCTTTCTCCGACCGCAACGAGCTGCGCGGCCGTTACGCGGACACCACCCGCAAGAACTTCGAGCACACCATGGTGATCTCGTGCTTCTCCTTCACCGAGGTGTCCAAGCTCGCCGCCGACCTGATGCCTCAGGGTGGCTCGCTGCTCACGCTGACCTATAGCGGCGCCACGCGGGTCGTGCCCTGCTACAACGTCATGGGCGTGGCTAAGGCTGCCTTGGAGGCTTCCGTACGCTATCTCGCCTCCGACTTTGGCCCGCAAGGGATCAGGGTGAACGCGTTGTCGGCGGGGCCGATGCGCACTCTCGCTGGTGCCGGCATCTCTGATGCGCGCACGCTGCTGCACTATCAGCAACGCCACGCACCGATGCGCCGCTCGCCGACGCTCGATGAGGTCGGCGGCGCCGCGCTCTATCTCCTGTCCGATCTGTCGGGTGCCGTCACGGGAGAGATCCATTTCGTCGATTGCGGCTACTCGACCATCGCCATGCCCAATCTTACCGCCCTCAAGACCCTCGAGCAGGCCGAGGAGCTCGAGGCCGCGGTGGAGAAGGCTACGCCGCGCGAGGCCGCGCAATGATGAGGTTCAGTTCAGGTATGTGGAGGCAACGGCCATGGCCGAGCTCGTAGTTCTGGTCTGTCTTCTCTCAAACCCCACGGAATGCAGCGAGAAAGGTGTGCCGGAGGCGACTGCCGACGACGTCGTGACCTGCATTAAAGCGGCGGGCGACAAGGCTGACGCGTGGCAGAAGGTCAACAATCAGTATTTCGTCATCGGCTGGCGGTGCGAGAAGAAGGGTACCTCCGCCGCCACCCGCTAACCGCGTTGGCGTAATCCAGAAATGGTTATGGCCGGGCTTGTCCCGGCCATCCATTTTTGAGCGAATTGCTTCAAGGCTAGCTCGCCGCTTCGGCCTTCTCTAGCTCTTTGCCCGTGTTCTGGTCGACCACCTTCATCGACAGCTTGACCTTGCCGCGGTCGTCGAAGCCGAGCAGCTTCACCCAGACGGTGTCGCCTTCCTTGACCACATCGGTCACAGCCTTCGGCCGCCCTTCGGCGAGCTGCGAGATGTGAACCAGGCCGTCCTTGGGTCCGAAGAAGTTCACGAAGGCGCCGAACTCCATCACCTTGACCACTTTACCCTTGTAGATCTCGCCGACCTCGGGCTCGGAGGTGATGGACTTGATGCGGTTGATAGCGGTGCGGATCGACTCGGCGTTGGCAGAGGCGATCTTGACCGTGCCGTCGTCGGAGATGTCGATCTTGGCGCCCGACTCGGCGACGATCTCGCGGATCACCGAGCCGCCCGAGCCGATCACCTCCCTGATCTTGTCGACGGGGATGTGGATCGTCTCGATGCGCGGCGCATATTCGCCGAGCTCCGGCCGCGCCGTGTTGAGCGCCTTGTTCATCTCGGCGAGGATATGCATGCGTCCATCGCGCGCCTGATTGAGCGCGACCTTCATGATCTCCTCGGTGATGCCGGTGATCTTGATGTCCATCTGCAGCGAGGTCACGCCCTCCGACGTGCCGGCGACCTTGAAATCCATGTCGCCGAGGTGGTCCTCGTCGCCGAGAATGTCCGACAGCACGGCGAAATCGGCGCCTTCCTTGATGAGGCCCATGGCGATGCCGGCGACCGGACGCTTGAGCGGGATGCCGGCGTCCATCATCGCGAGCGATGAGCCGCACACCGTGGCCATCGAGGATGACCCGTTGGACTCGGTGATCTCCGAGACGATGCGGATAGTGTAGGGGAAGCTCTCGCGCTCGGGCAGAACCGGGTGGATCGCGCGCCAGGCGAGCTTGCCGTGACCAATCTCGCGCCGTCCGGGTGAACCCATGCGCCCCACCTCGCCGACCGAGTAGGGCGGGAAATTGTAGTGCAGCATGAAGGTCTCTTTGTAGGTGCCCTGGAGGGCGTCCACATATTGCTCGTCCTCTCCGGTGCCGAGCGTGGCGACGGCAAGCGCCTGCGTCTCGCCGCGGGTGAACAGCGCGCTGCCGTGGGTCCGGGGCAGAATGCCGACCTCGCACACGATGGGCCGCACCGTCTTGAGGTCGCGGCCGTCGATGCGCTTCTGGGTCTGGAGGATGCTCGTACGCACGACCTCCTTCTCGGCTTCCTTGAACGCGGCCGCCGCCTTGGCGGCGCCGGTCCCGTCGTCGTCGGCCGGAACCACCGCAGCGAGCGTCTTCTCCTTGACTTGAGCGACGCGGTCGCGGCGCTCATGCTTGCCGGCGATGGCGTAGGCCTCACGCAACCCGGCGTCAGCGACAGAGCGGATGCGCGCGAGGATGTCGGTACCGTCCTTCGCCTTTAGCTCCCAAGGCTCCTTGGCGGCGCGCTCGGCGAGCTTGACGATCGCGTCGAGCACCGGTTGAAAGTTCTTCTGGCCGAACACCACGGCGCCGAGCATCACGTCCTCGGGCAGTTCCTTGGCCTCGGATTCGACCATCAACACGGCATCGGCGGTGCCGGCCACGACGAGATCGAGCGAGCTCACGCCCATCTCGTCGATCATCGGGTTCAGCGCGTATTTGCCGTCGATATAGCCGACGCGCGCGGCCCCGATCGGCCCGAGGAACGGAACGCCCGACAGCGTGAGAGCGGCTGAGGCCGCGACCATCGCCACAACGTCCGGATCGTTCTCCATGTCGTGCGAGAGGACCGTGGCGATGACTTGGGTCTCGTTCTTGAAGCCGGGGGCGAACAGCGGCCGGATCGGCCGGTCGATCAGCCTGGAGGTGAGCGTCTCCTTCTCGGTCGGACGCCCCTCACGCTTGAAATAGCCGCCGGGGATCTTGCCCGCGGCGAAGGTCTTCTCTTGGTAGTTCACGGTCAGCGGAAAGAAGTCGATGCCGGCCTTCTCTTCCTTGGCGGCGACGACGGTGGCGAGAACGCTCGTGTCGCCATAAGTGGCGAGCACGGCGCCGTCGGCCTGGCGGGCGATGCGCCCGGTTTCGAGCCTGAGGGGGCGTCCCCCCCATTCGATCTCTACGGTCTGTTTATTGAACATGGTTGTGTCCCAATGTGTGGGGAAGGATAAGGCCGCACCGATCGCCGGATGGCGACAGGGCTGGCCAGTTCAGTATTTGCAGGCTCTGCCGGGGGATTGCCGTCACCGGCGAATGCCCAACCGGTTGATGAGCTTCTGATACCGGTCCTCATCGGTCGACTTGACGTAATCGAGCAGCCGGCGGCGCTGGCTGACCATCTTGAGCAGCCCTCGGCGCGAATGGTTGTCCTTGCCGTGCGTCTTGAAATGTTCGGTCAGATTGGTGATGCGCTCGGTCAGGATGGCGACCTGGACCTCTGGCGAGCCGGTGTCGCCGGACTTGGTCGCATATTCCTTGATGAGATTCTGTTTGCGCTCAGCGCTGATCGACATCGGATGATCCTTGCTGTTAGGGGTTTTGTCATGGCCGGGCCAGGATGTCGTCCAGCACGGTCGGCTCAATGCGCGCGCAAGCCGCGATGGCCGAAAGGCGCGCAACCGGAATATAGGGATTATCCGGCCCGAGGCCAGAGGAATTTGCTTCACCTTTGACCGCCGTTAATAGCCGGAGACGAACTCGCTTCAGCGCGGCAAATTGAAGATTCGCTTCGGCCTAAATTCTCCCGCTTCCATCTCGCCGACGGCGACCAGCATGCCGCGAGAGGTAGCGTAGGCCGTGCCGCTGAAGATTGGCGCGTCGCGTCCGCGCACCAATACCGGCTGGCCCTGCCGCAGCCTAGCCGCATCGGACAGCGACAGCGCCAGAGCCGGAATGTCGCCGAGCGCGCTCTCGATCGGCTTGAGCGCGCGGGTAAGCGCGTCGTGCTCGGTCGCGTTATCCTTCACTGCCTCGAGCTCGGCGAGCGTCACGGCGTCCTCCTCACCGAAACCGCCCACTCGCGTGCGCCTGAGCGCCTCGACATGGGCGCAAGAGCCTAGTGCCCGGCCGAGATCGCGCGCCAAAGCCCGCACATACGTGCCCTTGCCGCACTCTGCCTCGAGCTGGCAGTGATCGGGATCGGGGCGGGCGATGAGGGCGAGCCGCTCGATCGAGACCACCCGCGGGGCAAGCTCGAACTCCTCCTTGTCGCGCGCGAGGTCGTAGGCGCGGGCGCCATCGACCTTGAGCGCCGAGAAGCGCGGCGGCACTTGGCTGATCTCACCGGTGAAGCGCGGCAGCATCGCCTCGATGGCCTCGGTCTCTGGCCGCGCCGCGCTCTCCGTGACGACGGTGCCCTCGGCGTCGTCGCTATCGGTCTCGGCGCCGAAGCGAACGGTGAAGCGATATGTCTTCAAACCCTCGACGGCAAAGGGTACGGTCTTGGTTGCTTCGCCGAGTGCGATCGGCAGCACCCCGGTCGCCAGCGGATCGAGAGTGCCGGCATGGCCCGCCTTGGCCGCGTCGAACAGCCGCCTCACTTTGGTTACGGCCTGGGTCGAGGTCATGCCTTGCGGCTTGTCGAGGATGAGCCAGCCGCTGACGGGTGAGCCTTTGCGGCGTCGCGCCATGGTCGCGGCTTAGCTTTCGAGGTCGCGCGCGACCTTAGGCGAGGCGAGCAGCTCGTCGATGCGCGCCGACGCCTCGAATGAAGTGTCCACCTTGAATCTGATCTCGGGCATGAATTTCATCCTGATGCGCTTCGCCACTTCGCCGCGCAGGAA
>DATJZL010000169.1:0-2055 GCA_035499115.1 Methyloceanibacter sp.
GCCGCATCGATCAGCTGCCAAGCCTTCTTGCCTGGAGGATTCTTGAAGGTCGAGCCTCCCGTCCTGCTCTTGATCGGTTGCGCCCGTTCGCGATAGGCGGCGATGTCGTCCATCTCGGCGAGAATCTTTGCGGGGTCGCCCGGCTCGCCCTGGAACAGGGCCTCGGTGAAGATGAAATCCTCGGGCGCGCCGCAATGCCGGTATTCGTAGTGAAGCTCGGCAACGGGCAGCACATGCACCTCGCCCTTGCGGTCGACGGCACGCGCTTCAATGACGACCTCCTTGGTCTCGCGCCCATGCGCCCCGCCGTTCATGCGCAGCGCGCCGCCGACGCAACCCGGAATGCCACGATAGAACGAGAGGCCCGAGATGCCGGCGTCGGCCGCGGCGCGCGCGACCTTGACGTCGGGAACCGCGGCGCCGGCCCTGAGCCGCGCGCCGTCCTCGATTTTGATCTCGCCGAAGCCCTTGCCGAGGCGAATGACGACACCCTCGATACCGCCGTCGCGCACGAGAAGGTTCGAGCCGAGCCCGATCACGGTGATGGGGATGTCGGACGGCGTCTCGCGCAGGAAATACGCAAGATCCGCTTCGTCGGCCGGCGAATAGAGCACCTGCGCCGGTCCGCCCACCCTGAACCAGGTGAAGTCCTTGAGCGGGGCACCCGATTTCAACTTGCCGCGGAGATCAGGAACGCTCGCGGCCAGACGGTATTCGAGGTCGACCCCGCTCACGACCGTGCCCTCGGCTCGGCGAGGCGCGTAGGCAGGGCGTTCATCCAGTCGGTGATGGTGCCCGCGCCAAGGCCGACGACGAGGTCGCCGGATTGCGCGACCGAGGCGATCGCCTCGACGAGAGTCGCTTCATCGTCGACTGTCATCACTTGCGGATGGCCGTGACGGCGCAGCCCCGAGGCAAGTTCGTCGCGGTCGATCCCAGGGATGGGCGCCTCGCCCGCCGAATAGACCGGGGTGACGAGGACGACATCGGCGTCGTCGAGGCAGGCGGAGAACTCGTTGAACAGCGACTGAAGGCGCGTATAGCGATGCGGCTGGATCACGGCGATGATGCGCCCCTTGCCGGCCATGCGCGCGGCGCGGAGCACCGAGGCAATCTCGACAGGATGATGGGCGTAATCGTCATAGACGGCCGCGCCGTTCCATTCGCCGACGCGGGTGAAGCGCCGTTTGACGCCCGAGAAGGACGCGAGGGTCCGGCGGATGACCTCATCGTTCACACCGGCCTCGGTCGCGACGGCAAGCGCGGCGAGCGCGTTCAGCGCGTTGTAATGACCGAGCACGGGAAGGGTGAGGTCTTCGAGCTTGCGTGCGCCGCCCTTCACCGCCGGGCCGAGATCGGCGTCGAAGGTGATCCGGTTGTGATCGGGGCGGAGATTGCTCAACCTGATATCGGCATCGCGCGCCACGCCATAGGTCAGCGTGCGGCGTCCGTTGGCGGCGCCGCCGAGCTTGGCGAGGAGCTCGCGCACCACCGGATGGTCGATGCCGGCGACCGCGAGCCCGTAGAAGGGAATCGCCTCGATGAACTGGTGGAAGGCTTGGTGCAGCGCGTCGAGCGAAGGCCAATAGTCCATGTGCTCGGGATCGATATTGGTCACCACGCCGATCTGGGTCGGAAGCTTGAGAAACGTCCCGTCAGACTCGTCGGCCTCGACCACCATCCATTCGCCCTTGCCGATGCGGGCATTGGTGCCCCAGGCATTGATGATGCCGCCAGCGATCACCGTGGGGTCGAGGTCTGCGCCATTGAGGAGATCGGCGATGAGCGAGGTCGTGGTGGTCTTGCCGTGGGTGCCGGTGATCGAGACGGTGGCGCATGGACGCATCAGCTCGGCCAGCATTTCGGCGCGGCGAATAATGGGGATGCCGCGCTCCTTGGCCGCCTCGAACTCGGGATTACCGGGCTTGACCGCGCTCGAAATGACAAGGTGTCCCGCGCCCTTGATGTTCGACGGGTCGTGGCCGATCAGACACGCGATGCCGCGGCGGCGCAGGCGATCGAGATTGGCGCCATCCTTGAGGTCGCTGCCCTGGA
>DATJZL010000170.1:0-2860 GCA_035499115.1 Methyloceanibacter sp.
CAAGGCAACGGTTTCGATCTCGTGTTCATGGATATCCACATGCCGGACATGGATGGGGTGGAGGCCGCGCAGCGCATCAAGGAGCTGTACCCCGACGCGGCGCGCCCGGGCGCCGGCCGCCCGCCAATCGTGGCCCTGACCGCCAATGCATTCGCCGAGGACCGCGCGGCCTATCTCGCCGCAGGGCTCGACGATTACCTCGCCAAACCATTCGAGAAGGGCGATCTCGCAGCATTGTTTTCCCGTTGGCGCGTCGAGAAATCCGGGGAAGCGCAAGGCGCAGGGCTCGGCGCCGCTTGAGCTTTCGGCCTGAACCACCAAATGAAGCTGTGCGTTCATCCCCAGACTGTCACATAGGCTTCGAATTGGTTTGCTAACCGGCTTTCGTTATGGCCGAATCGGGTTCAGTCGCTGCGGGCGGAGTTGCATCGGTCGCCCGCGGAACTCCCCGAAGCACTCATCCCGCCTACGGGCCCTTTCCATGCCGATGAAGCCAGCATCAGGACGTTTTGCAGGCAGGGTTCGCGGCGGTTCAATGTTTCCAGGTCTGATATTCAAGCCGGGCCCGCGAGGACCTCTGCCCTTCATGGGACGGGGCCGGTTCAATGTCGCCGCCTTCGGCCGGCGCTTCCAGCCACCTAAGATTTACGGCAGGCTCGGCTCGCTCGAGGTGAGACTCGCGCGCAAGAAGGGCGAGATTAGGCGCGCCCAGCGGCTGCGCTACAAGGTGTTCTACGAGGAAATGTCCGCCATTCCTGGAGCGCTCGCCATGCTGTCGCGGCGCGACGAGGATGCCTATGACGCCGTGTTCGACCATCTGCTCGTGATCGACCGCGGCGATGCCGGTGACGGGCGGCGCTGGCGGCGGCCAAAAGTGGTCGGCACCTATCGCATGCTGCGCCAGGAGGTCGCCGATCTTCACGACGGCTTCTACACGCAAGGCGAATACGATATCGCGCCACTGCTGGCGGCGAAAGCCGATTACAGCTTCATGGAGCTCGGCAGGTCCTGCGTGCTGAAGCCCTACCGCAACAAGCGCACGCTCGAGCTCTTGTGGCAGGGAGTGTGGTCCTATGTGCGCGAGCACGGCGCCGACGTGATGGTCGGCTGCGCGAGCTTCGAGGGCACCGATCCTTCGGCGCATGCCGAGGCGCTGAGCTTCCTCTATCACACCGCTCTCGCGCCCGACGACTGGCGCGTGCGCGCGCACGAGCATCTCCACGTCGACATGAACATGATGCCGCGCGAACAGGTTAACGCGCGTAAGGCGCTCAAGGCCCTTCCGCCCCTCATCAAGGGCTATTTGCGGGTGGGCGCCTATGTCGGCGACGGCGCGGTGATCGATCATCAGTTCGGCACCACGGATGTCTTCGTGATCATGCCGGTCGAAGCGATCAATTCGCGCTATTTCGACCATTTCGGCGCTCCCGATGAGCTGGTCTCGACGGGCACAGCGGTATCAGGGCCGCTGAACTAGACGCGCTCGAGGACTCGCCTTGTTTGACGGACTCGCGAGGCGCTCCTAGATTTGGCTCATGCGCCATACCGACGCCAACGAGTTGAGAGCAGCGGCCGAGGCCGCTCTGCCGCTCCGCCAGCTCAACGAGCGCAGCCGCGAGATCTTCAAGCGCATCGTCGAGACGTACCTTACGACCGGCGAGCCGGTCGGCTCGCGCAATCTCTCGCGCGCGCTGCCGATGACGCTGTCGCCGGCCTCGGTGCGCAACGTCATGTCGGACCTCGAGAATCTCGGCCTCATCTATGCGCCGCACACGAGCGCGGGGCGGCTGCCGACGCAGACGGGCCTCCGCCTGTTCGTCGACGGCTTGCTCGAGATCGGCGACATCAGCGAGGAAGAGCGCGGCCAGATCGAGAGCCACATGGCGGGAAGCGGGAGGCGCCGCGCGGCCGAGGACTTTCTCGCCGAGGCGGGCGAGATGCTGTCGGGCCTGTCGCGCTGCGCAGGCGTGGTTTTGGTCGACAAGCAGAGCAAGCGGCTGAAGCAGGTCGAATTCGTCAATCTCGGCGAAGGCAAGGCACTCGCCGTGCTCGTCAGCGAGGATGGCGACGTCGAGAACCGCATCATCTCGCTAGCCGAGGGACTGCCGCTCTCCTCGCTGCACGAGGCCTCAAACTATATCAATGCCCGCATCGGCGGCCTGACCCTTGCCGAGGCGCGCGGGCGCATCGAGAGCGAGATCGAGCAGCGCCGCGCCCAGCTCGACGAGCTGACCGCACGCATCGTCACCGACGGGCTCGCCACCTGGTCGGGCAGCAGCGACGAGCGCAAGAGCCTCATCGTGTGCGGCCGCGCGCATCTTTTGGAGGACGTGAGGGCGATGGAGGACCTCGAGCGGGTGCGGCTGCTGTTCGAGGATTTGGACGCCAAGAAGGACCTGATCCAACTGCTCGGTCTCGCCGAGCGGGCGGACGGAGTGCGCATTTTTATCGGCTCGGAGAACAAGCTGTTCTCGCTGTCGGGCTCGGCGTTGATCGTCTCCCCCTTCGAGGACACCGAGCAGAAGATCGTTGGCGTGCTTGGGGTGATCGGCCCGACGCGGTTGAATTACGCGCGCATCATCCCCATGGTTGACTACACGGCAAGGTTGCTTGGGCGCCTTGTCCCTTGATTTTTGCCGCTCTACGGTCGATATCCGGCTCTGACTTCTCAATTTTCAACCGATCCACTTCGCCGAGGCGAGCATGCCCGACGACAAGACCGATCCGCGCGAGGCCAACGAGGATCAGGCAGGACCTGCCGATTCCCGTAAGGCCGAGACCCAAGATGCCGCGGGCGATGCCGGTGGACAGCTAGGCGCCGACCTGAACGCGCTTCTGTTGGAGAACGCGGACATGCGCG
>DATJZL010000171.1:0-2554 GCA_035499115.1 Methyloceanibacter sp.
CGCTGCGCACCAGGCTGAATTCGCTGAAAGTTGCCATGAAAGAGGTTGGCTGATGGATATCAGGGCCGCAGAGATCTCCGCGATCCTCAAGGAGCAGATCAAGAATTTCGGACAGGAAGCCGAGGTCGCCGAAATCGGCCAGGTGCTGTCGGTCGGCGACGGCATTGCCCGCGTCTATGGCCTTGACAAGGTGCAGGCCGGCGAGATGGTCGAGTTCGCCGACGGCACCCGCGGCATGGCGCTGAACCTCGAGGTCGACAATGTCGGCATCGTGATTTTCGGCGACGACCGCCACATCAAGGAAGGCGACATCGTCAAGCGCACCGGCGCCATCGTCGAGGTGCCGGTCGGCAAGGCTCTGCTCGGCCGCGTCGTGGATGCCCTCGGCAACCCGATCGACGGCAAGGGCCCGATCGAGGCCACCGAGAAGCGAAGAGTGGACGTGAAGGCGCCCGGCATCATTCCCCGCCAGTCGGTGCACGAGCCCATGCAGACGGGGCTCAAGGCGATCGACGCGCTGATCCCCATCGGCCGCGGCCAGCGCGAGCTCATCATCGGCGACCGCCAGACCGGCAAGACCGCCATCATCCTCGACACCATCCTCAACCAGAAATCGGTCAACGCGCTCAACGACGAGAAGACCAAGCTCTATTGCATCTACGTCGCCATCGGCCAGAAGCGCTCGACCGTCGCCCAGTTCGTCAAGGTGCTCGAGGACAACGGCGCGCTGCCCTACTCGATCGTGGTCGCCGCCACCGCCTCGGACCCGGCGCCGATGCAATATCTCGCGCCGTTCGCCGGTTGCGCCATGGGCGAATATTTCCGCGACAACGGCATGCACGCGCTCGTCACCTATGACGATCTCTCAAAGCAGGCCGTGGCCTATCGCCAGATGTCGCTCCTGCTTCGCCGTCCGCCGGGACGCGAGGCTTATCCGGGCGACGTGTTCTACCTCCACTCGCGCCTGCTCGAGCGCGCGGCCAAGCTCAACAAGGACAACGGCTCCGGCTCGTTGACCGCGCTTCCCGTGATCGAGACGCAGGCGAACGACGTGTCGGCCTATATCCCGACCAACGTCATCTCCATCACCGATGGGCAGATCTTCCTCGAGACCGACCTGTTCTATCAGGGCATTCGCCCTGCGGTGAACGTGGGTCTTTCCGTGTCGCGCGTGGGCTCCGCCGCGCAGGTCAAGGCGATGAAGCAGGTCGCCGGCAAGATCAAGGGCGAGCTCGCGCAATATCGCGAGATGGCGGCCTTCGCCCAGTTCGGCTCCGACCTCGACGCCACCACTCAGCGCCTGCTGAATCGCGGGGCGCGGCTGACCGAACTGCTCAAGCAGCCGCAATTCTCCCCGCTCAAGGTCGAGGAGCAGGTGGTCGTGATCTATGCCGGGGTGAACGGCTATCTCGACCCGCTTGCCGTCTCGTCCGTGCAGCGCTTCGAGGCCGAGCTGCTCCGCTATATGCGCGCCGAGCACCCCGACATCCTCGCCACGATCCGCGACCAAAAAGAGATCTCCAAGGAGACCGGCGACAAGCTCAAAGCCGCCGTCGACAAATTCGCCAAGGCTTTCGCGTAGAGCTCTGCCATGCCGTCGCTAAAGGACCTGCGCAACCGCATCGCCTCGGTCAAGGCGACGCAGAAGATCACCAAGGCCATGCAGATGGTGGCCGCGGCGAAGCTTAGGCGCGCGCAGAGCGCGGCCGAAGCGGCGCGTCCTTACGCCTCGCGCATGGAGGCGGTGCTTGCCAATCTCGCCATGGCGCTGAAGGGCCGCGAGGGCGGCTCGCCCTTGATGATCGGCACGGGCAAGGACCAGGTCCACCTCCTCGTCGTCTGCACCGGCGAGCGCGGACTCTCCGGCGCCTTCAACTCGGCCATCGTGCGGCTCGCCCGCGAACACTTGAACCGCCTCATCGCCGACGGCAAGGAGGTGAAGATCCTTTGCGTCGGCAAGAAGGGCTTCGACCAGCTCAAGCGCAATTATTCGCATCTGATCATCGACACGATCGAGTTCAGGGGCGTGCGCCAGCTCACCTTCGAGCATGCCGAGAAAGTGGCCGAGAAGGTGCTCGCCCTCTTCGCCGACGGCGCGTTCGACGTCGCCACGCTGTTCTACTCCCGCTTCCGCTCGGTGATCAGCCAGGTGCCGACGGCGCAACAGATCATCCCCGCCACCGTCTCCGCCGATACCTCCGCCGCCGAGGCTGCCCTTGGTGGCGGCGTCTACGAGTACGAACCCGACGAGGCCGAGATCCTGAGCGAGCTCTTGCCGCTTAACATCACCGTGCAGATCTTTAAGGCGCTACTCGAGAACGGGGCCTCGTTCTACGGCGCGCAGATGTCGGCGATGGACAACGCTACGCGGAACGCCGGCGACATGATCAACAAGCTGACGATCAAGTACAACCGCCAGCGTCAGGCGCAGATCACCAAAGAGCTCATCGAAATCATCTCGGGCGCCGAGGCGCTCTGATCGAACCCGTCGCCTCACGCGGCAACCGAAGATTGAACGAGGACGTCAATATGGCGAATATCGCGAATGCCACCG
>DATJZL010000172.1:0-2145 GCA_035499115.1 Methyloceanibacter sp.
GACGCGGCATGTGCAGGTGACCGAGATGGTGCTGGAGAAAGCGAAGCGCCTGGTCGAGCACAAGCGCGACGTTGTTATTCTCCTCGACTCCATCACCCGGCTGGCGCGTGCCTACAACACCGTGGTTCCGAGTTCCGGCAAGGTGCTGACGGGCGGCGTCGACGCCAACGCCTTGCAGCGGCCCAAGCGCTTCTTTGGTGCGGCCCGCAATATCGAGGAAGGCGGCTCCCTCACCATCATCTCGACCGCGCTGATCGACACCGGCAGCCGCATGGACGAGGTGATCTTCGAAGAGTTCAAGGGCACGGGTAACTCGGAAATCGTGCTCGACCGCAAGGTCGCCGACAAACGCGTGTTCCCCGCCATCGACATCGCCCGCTCCGGCACCCGCAAGGAAGAGCTCTTGGTGCCGCCCGATCAGCTCAAGAAGATGTACGTGCTCCGCCGTATCCTGAACCCGATGGGCACCCAGGACGCGATCGAGTTCCTGCTCGACAAGCTGAAGCAGACCAAGAACAACGGCGAGTTCTTCGAGTCGATGAATACCTAAGGTTGCGAACCCTTCGGTCCGCTGATGCAACGCTGAATTCTCAGGCAGCGCTGCCTCATGATTGTGCAGATCAGCGAGCAAAATCAGAAACTTAGTCTCAACGATTGACCCTGTAAGGTCCCCCTGACGGTGGGAGGACATCATGCGGGAACGGGGTCGCGGCGATTTTCCCAATCTTTGGGTTGTCTTGCCGGTGCTGGGCGCCTGCCTCGTTGCGGTGCTTGCCACCACGACGAGCGGGCTTGGCGTAGGGCTGCTTGCCGGAGTGGTGACCGGGTTGATGGCAGCCATTGCCATCGAGCGGCCGTTGCGCATGCTTTCGGCCGTGGTTGGCAAGATCGCCGGCGGCGACCGCTACGCCATCGTGCCGGAGCAGCCCAAGGGTCCGCTGCGCGATCTCGCCGCCGGCGCGGAAACTTTGCGACGAGCGGTCATCGAGGCCGATGCTCTCGCTGTCGATCAGAAGCGGCGCGAAGCAGAAGCACGGCTCCATCATGCCGGGCGAAACTTCATCACCCGACGGTTCCGCGAAACCGTCGATGAGGTCACCACCGTGTTCGCCGACGGCAGCGAGCGGATCGGCGATACCGCCGCCGACCTCGCCGAACGCAACAAGCATATGCACGTCAAGGTCACGAGCGCATCCGACACGGCGCGGGCCGTCTCCGAGGACGTCGCCGAGATCGCGGTATCGGCGCGCGGCATTCTCTCCCGCATCAGGCGGTCTGCCGGTGACATCGGCGCCTCGCGCGCGGCCAGCGACCGCGCCACCGCCGATCTCGCCTCAGCCGACGAGGCGGTGCGCCGGCTAGCCCACGCCGCGGCGCGGATCGGCGAGGTGGTGAGCCTCATTCAATCGGTCGCGCGGCAGACGTCTCTGCTCGCTCTGAACGCCAGCATCGAGGCGGTGCGCGCCGGCGACGCGGGCCAAGGCTTCGCCGTGGTCGCGACCGGAGTGAAGAAGCTCTCGGCGCAGACCGCGCAGGCGACCGACGATATTGCCGAGCAGGTCAAGGACATTCGGCAAGCCGTCGAGCGCACCGCCTCGGCTCTCCAGCAGGTCAATGACTCGGTCGGATTGATCAACGAGGCCGATGCCAAGCTTCGCGATGTGTTCGAGCAGCAGAGCGCCGAGCTCGACGCGATGGCGCTGCGCGCGAGCAATGTCGCGGGCCAGGTGGCGGGCGCTCTCCCCGACATCAAGTCGGCCGTCGGCCATGTCGATCATGCGGGCGAGTCCGTGCTCGGCACCGCCGGCGAGATGGTCGGGCGCGCGCAAGGCCTGGTCGCCACCCTCGACCGCTACTTCACCGATCTCGACCACGGCGCGATCCGAGTCGGTATCCTCCATTCGCTGTCGGGCACCATGACGGCAAGCGAGCGTCCTCTACAGGAGCTGCTCGTCATGCTGATTGAGCAATGCAATGCCGAGGGTGGCTTGCTCAAGCGGCCGCTCGAGGCGGTGATCATGGACCCGCGCTCGGACCCGCGCGCCTATGCCATGCAGGCGCGCAAGCTACTCGTCGAGAACAAGGTCGCCGCCATTTTCGGCTGCTGGACCTCGGCCTCGCGCAAGGAGGTCTTGCCCGTGGTCG
>DATJZL010000173.1:0-6809 GCA_035499115.1 Methyloceanibacter sp.
TGATCGAAGGCGTCTCCATCCGGAGCGAACGCAACTCAACCACGCGCTACCTCGCGAGCCTCGATGTCAGCTTCAACAGCCAGGCGGTGAAGCAGCTCCTGGACAGCCAGAACATTCCCTACAGCGAGACCCGCGCCGAAGCGATCTCGATCCTGCCGCTCGTGCTCGATGGCGAAAGCGTGAAGGCAGAGGGGGCTGAAAGCTGGCGACAGGCCTGGGAGGACCTCGACCTCGCCGACAGCGTCACGCCGGCGACGATCCTCCAGCCACGGCCAAATCTCACGGCCGAGACCGTGAAGTCCGTGCTCGGCGGTGATGCCCAGGCGTTTGCCCTGATGCAGACCGAATACAGCTATGCGCCGCTTGTGGTTGCCGTCGGCGAGGTGGATGGGGGCAAATTCGTGACCCGGCTCATCGGCGCCGACAGCGTGGGACCCATCAACTACGGCCACACCGACACGTTCAGCGGCAATGCCAAGGATGCCGCGCGGGCAGCCGCCGCGGTCGCCTTCGGCATCATCGAGAATCGCTGGAAGGTGACGCAAGATCAGCCAGCCGCCCCGGCCGGGGGCAAGAGCGAGGGCGGGGCAGACCAAACGCCGCAGACGGGGGCAACAGAGGTGCCGCGCAACGTTGAGGCCACAGTCCAATTCACGGGCCTCAAGGATTGGCAGGAGATCAGGGCAAGGTTGATGCAGGTCGCAGGAATCCAGGGGCTCGAGGTCAACGCGCTCTCAGCGCGCGCTGCCTCGATCACCTTCGATTATGCAGGCTCGCTCGGGAAATTACAGACCGAGCTTGGCCAGAGCGGCTTTGCCTTTGATGAGAAAGATGGAACCTTCGTGCTCCGCTCGAAATAGGGGCGCTGGACGTTGCCCCCTGGTCACGCGAGGGCCTCGAATCTGCTAAAATTCTAGGCGGTGGTTCGGTTGTGCTACGTACCGGGCTCTGGAGGAGCGTTACGTGAATATTCCCAACAGCCTCACACTCTTGCGGATCGTGCTCGTTCCGCTGGTGGTGTGGCTGATCATTACCCATGAGATGCTGGCGGCTTTCTTGCTGTTCCTGTTCGCAGGTCTCTCCGATGCTGCCGATGGCTTCCTGGCGAAGCGTTACAAATGGGACACCGAGCTCGGCGCCTATCTCGATCCCATTGCCGACAAGGCTCTGCTCGTCAGCATCTACGTTACGCTCGGGCTCGCCGGCCAATTGCCGGCCTGGCTCGTGATTGCGGTGGTGAGCCGCGACATCCTCATCGTAGGCGCGGTGGTGCTGTCGTGGATGCTGTCGCGGCCGCTTTCCATGCACCCGCTTTTGATCAGCAAGGCGAACACCTTGTCGCAGATCGTGTTAGCGGGGCTCGTGCTCGCCGAACTCGGGCTTGGCCTTGGGCTAGAGGAGCTCGTCCAATTGCTCATATGGGTGACAGGCACGCTTACCATCGTCTCCGCCGCGGCCTACTTCGTGGCGTGGCTCCGGCACATGGCGAGCTACGAGCCCGAGCCTGAGCCGCGTCTGTCGCATAAGCGCCAGGGCGCCGAGCATGGACGCGCCGCAGCAGAGCGTTCGCGGGTCAGGGCTTCGTGACTCTCGCCCAGCTCACCCTTGACCTCCCCCATCGTGCGGCGCTCGGCGCCGAGGATTTCCTCGTCAGCGACTGCAACCTCGCGGCGGTAAGGCTGATCGACTCCTGGCCAGGCTGGCAGGGCCGCGTCCAACTCCTGACGGGCCCGGCGGCAAGCGGCAAGACCCATCTCGCCCGCGTGTTCCAGGCGCTCTCGGGCGCGCGAGCGCTCGAGCCTTCGACCCTCGATATCGGAGTGATCGACACGATGGGCGAGGGGACGCCGCTCGTGGTCGAGGATGCCGACCGTCTCGCCTATGACGAGAAGGCGCTGTTTCACCTCCTCAACCTTGCGCGCGAGAAGGGTCTCTATGTGCTGATCACGGCACGAAGCGCTCCCAGCCGGTGGGAGATCACGCTCCCCGACCTCTCGTCGCGGCTGAAGGCAGTGCCGGCGGTTGAGATCGGCGCGCCGGATGAGGCCTTGCTCAAGACGGTGCTGTTGAAGCAGTTCGCCGACCGGCAGCTCACTGTCGATCCCAAAGTGCTGGAGGTCCTGGCGCTCAACATCGACCGCTCGCTTGCCGCCGCAGCGGCGGCGGTCGAGGCGGTTGACCGGGCAGCGCTCGCGACGGGCCGCAAGATCAGCCGCCAGCTCGTCATCGAGACCCTGGCAGCGGAGGGGGGGCCGGACGAGGAAGGTGCCGGATTGGCCTAGGCCGTAACGGTAGTGATACAGTTTTTGGGGTAGATTTCGCGTCCAGCCCCCCATCCCCACCGTTTGCGTGAGGGAAGCTGCCGATTTTCAAGAGGTTGCACGATGAGTTTGCCAGAGCAGATCGAGCGGATTCCGCTTAGCCCCGGCATTGCCGCCTTGGGGCCGAGCCGTTTTTTCAACCGCGAGCTGTCCTGGCTCAACTTCAACCGGCGGGTGCTCGAGGAGTCCGAAAACGAGCGCAATCCGCTGCTCGAGCGTCTGCGCTTCCTCTCCATCTCGGCCAACAATCTGGACGAATTTTACATGGTGCGCGTGGCGGGTTTGCGCGGCCAGGTGGTCAGCGGCATCGAGACGCCGAGCGAGGACGGCCTGACGCCCGCCGAGCAGCTCGACCGCATCAACGGCTCGGTCGTGGAGCTGACAGCCGAGCAGCAGGAATGCTGGGTGACGCTCATCTCGCTTCTTGCCGACGCGGGCATCCACGTGCTCCACGCCGATCAGCTGTCGGACGACGAACGCGCCTGGCTCGAGGATCACTTCCTCAATCATATCTTTCCGGTGCTGACGCCGATCGCCGTTGACCCTGCCCATCCCTTTCCGTTCATCCCCAATTTCGGCTTCACCTTGGGACTCGAGCTCGTGCGCGAAGGCTCGCTCCGCGCCATGCACGCGCTCATGCCGATCCCGGCCCAGCTCGCGCGCTTCATCCGCCTGCCGGGCAAAAGCGGAAGCGACGGCAAGGAGCCGATCCGTTTCATCAGACTCGAGACGGTGGTCGGCATATTCGTGTCGCGTCTGTTTCCCGGCTACCGGGTGCGCAGCCAAGGCGCTTTCCGCGTGCTGCGCGACAGTGACATCGAGGTCCAGGAGGAGGCCGAGGATCTCGTGCGGCTGTTCGAATCGGCCCTGAAGCGGAGACGCCGCGGCTCGGTCATCAGGCTCGAGATCGAGGCGACGATGCCATCAAGGCTGCAGCGCTTCGTCATGCAAGAGCTCAAGGTCACGGAGCGCGAGAGCTTCGTGCAGAAGGGGTTGATTGGACTTGCCGACACCAATCAGCTCATCGTGCCCGAGCGGCCGGAGCTTAAATTCGAGCCCTACGTCAGCCGCTTCCCCGAGCGCATCCGCGAGCATCACGGCGATTGCTTCGCCGCCATCCGCAAGAAGGACATCGTCGTCCACCACCCTTACGAGTCGTTCGACGTCGTGCTGCAATTCCTGAAACAGGCGGCGGCCGATCCCGACGTGGTGGCGATCAAATGGACGCTCTACCGCACCAGCAAGACCTCGCCGATCATCGAGGTGTTGAAAGAGGCGGCTGAGGCAGGCAAGTCGGTCACCGCCGTGGTCGAGCTCAAGGCGCGCTTCGATGAGGAGGCCAATATCAAATGGGCGCGCGATCTCGAAAGCGCGGGCGTCCAGGTCGTGTACGGCTTCCTCGAGCTCAAGACCCACGCCAAGCTCAGCCTGATCGTCCGGCGCGAGCATGGCGAACTCATCACCTATTGCCATGTGGGGACCGGCAACTACCATCCGGTCACAGCCAAGATCTACACCGATCTCTCATTCTTCACCGCCGACCGCGTCATCGGCCAGGACGTGTCGCGCATCTTCAACTATGTCACGGGCTACGCCGAACCGGCCGAGCTCGAGGCCATGGCGGTATCGCCGCACGGTATCCGGGCGCGCATCCTCGACCATATCCGCGAGGAGATGTACCACGCCAAGGCGGGGCGCCCGGCCGCCATCTGGATGAAGATGAATTCGCTGGTCGATGCCGAGATTATCGACGCGCTTTACGAAGCGAGCCAGGCCGGCGTCGAGATCGACCTCGTGGTGCGCGGCATTTGCTGCCTCCGTCCCGGCGTGCCCGGTCTCTCGGAAAATATCCATGTGAAAAGCATTGTCGGGCGCTTCCTCGAGCATTCGCGCATCTATTGCTTCGGCGCCGGCCACGGCCTTCCCAATCGCAAGGCGGTCGTCTATATCAGCTCTGCCGACATGATGCCCCGCAACCTCGATCGTCGCGTCGAGGCCATGGTGCCGATCACCAACCCGACGGTGCACGAGCAGATCCTGGACCAGATCATGGTGGCCAATCTCAAGGACAATCTGCAGAGCTGGCGCGTCAAGCCCGATGGCAGCTCTGAGCGCCTCTATCCCGGCAATGACCAGGAGCCCTTCAGCGCGCAGGACTACTTCATGACCAATCCGAGCCTATCAGGGCGCGGCACCTCTCTGACCGAGAATATGCCGCGGCGCTTCACGCGCCTGGTCGAGCAGACCTAACGCGCGGCGAGTCGGCCATGCTCGCAAGGAACGACTCAGGACCGGTTGCGGTGGTTGACATCGGGTCGAACTCGGTCCGCCTCATCGTTTATGAAAATGCCGGGCGGGCGCCGGCGCCCCTGTTCAACGAGAAGGTTCTATGCGGGCTCGGGCGCACGATCGCCACGACTGGGAAGCTCGCCCCCGACGCCATCAAACGTGCGCTGCGTGCGCTCAGGCGCTTCCGTGCGCTCATCGAGCAGCTCGGAGCCGGACATGTCGAGGTGATTGCCACGGCCGCCGCGCGCGAAGCCGCCAACGGGCCGGATTTCATCGCGCAGGCCGAACGCGTCCTCGACCGCAAGATCACGCTTCTCTCTGGCACTCAGGAGGCCGAGCTCGCCGCACTTGGCATCGTGTCGGGGTTCCACGCCGCCGACGGTTTTGCCGGCGATCTCGGAGGCGGCAGCCTGGAGTTGATCGACGTGAGAGGTGGGCGCTTGTCCGATGCCGCGACGCTCCCGCTCGGAGGCCTGCGCCTGATCGATGCCTCGGGAGGCAATCTCAGGAAGGCGCGGGAGATCGTCGACGCCGAGCTTGCCAAAGTCGAATGGGTCGAGAAGGGCAGAGGGCGCGACTTCTACGCGATCGGCGGCACGTGGCGGGCACTCGCCCGGCTGCACATGACGCAGACCAATTATCCCTTAAGCGTCATGCACAATTACAAGATACCTGCCGACGAGGCGCTCAAATTCGCCGCCCTCCTCGATCACCAATCGCAAAGCTCGCTTGCCGGCATCCGCGACATCTCGAGCGCGCGCCGCGAGACCATTCCTTACGGAGCGCTCGTGCTCGAGCGGCTGATCAAGCAGATGAAGCCGCGCGCCGTGGTGGTTTCGGTGTTCGGCATCCGCGAGGGTCTCCTTTACAGCCTGCTCACCGAGCAGGAGAAGCGTAGGGACCCGTTGATTGCGGCCTGCGAGGACCTCGCCCGGCAGCGCTCGCGATCGCTCGACAGCGCCTACGAACTCTGCTTCTGGACCGACGCTATCTTCCGTGCGCCGGGTCCGACCGAGACGCCCGAGCAGAGGCGGCTTCGCCACGCCGCCTGTCTGCTCTCCGATATCGGCTGGCGGGCACATCCCGACTATCGCGGTGCGCAGAGCTTAAACCTCGTCGCGCATGGCGATTTCGTGGGCGTTGATCATCCGGGCCGCGCCTTCCTCGCTCTCACCGTCTACTACCGCAACGAGGGACTGGTGCGGGACGAGCTCAGTCAGCGGCTGGTCGAGCTCGTCGATAAGGACATGCTGAAGCGCGCCCGCATCCTTGGCGCGGCCTTCCGTGCTGCCCACATGGTATCAGCCGCAATGCCGGGCGTCCTCACCAACACGCCGCTGACCTACGAGGGCAACCGGCTCGCCTGGACTCTGCCCGAACCCTATTCCAACCTTGAGGGCGAGCGGGTCGAGCGGCGGTTCAAGCAACTTGCCGATCTGCTCGACCGCGAGCCGGAGATCCGGGTCGGCTCGGCCTATCAGCTCGCGGCAAGCTGAGCGACTTGCTCCGCCAGGGTTTCCTTCCCAAATTGCGTCATACCGGCGTAAGCCGGTATCCAGCGAATAACCCTTTGCCGATCCCCTCTGGATTCCGGCTTTCGCCGGAATGACGAAATGTGGCAAACCGGACCTGAACCCTCACTCCAGACCCTCGATTGTTAAATGGCAGACGATCCTTATTCCGTCCTTGGCGTGGCTAAGACCGCGAGCATTGGGGACATTGCCAAGGCCTACCGTAAGCTCGCCAAGAAGTTGCATCCCGATCTCAACCCGGGCGACAAGGCGGCCGAGGAGAGGTTCAAGAAGGTCACCGCCGCCTACGACATCGTCGGCGACGAAAAGAAACGCGCGCGCTACGACAGCGGTGAGATCGACGCCTCGGGCCAGGAACGGCCGCAGCAGCACTATTACCGCGAATATGCCGGCGGCGAGGATGCCGCGCGCTACCGCTCGGCGGCGGGCTTCGAGGACATCGGCGGCTTCAGCGATCTGTTCGGCGACCTGTTTGGGCAGCGCGGGGCAGGGGCACGCGGCGGCGCACGCTTCTCCATGCGCGGCCAGGATGCGCAGTATCGCCTCGAAGCCGATTTCCTCGACGCGGTGAAGGGTACCAAGACGCGGATCACGCTGCCCGACGGCGAGACGCTCGACGTGACTATCCCTGCCGGCGTCAGCGACGGCCAGGTGCTCCGGCTGAAAG
>DATJZL010000174.1:0-4924 GCA_035499115.1 Methyloceanibacter sp.
CGGACGCAAAACCTGTCCGACGAGACCCAGACCATCGTCGATGAGGAGATTCATCGCCTGGTCGACGAATCGTTCGAGCATGCGCGCAAGATCATCAGCACCCATATCGATGATCTGCACGCGATCGCGCGCGGGCTGCTCGAATACGAGACGCTGTCGGGCGAGGAGATCAAGGACTTGATCAAGGGCAAGCCGCCGGTGCGCGAGTTCGCCGCCGACGTGACGTCGCGGCCCGGGCCGGCCTCGGCCGTTCCCGCCGCTGGGCGCGGCAAGAAGGTGCCGCCGGAGCCCGACACCGGAGGCCTGGAGCCCAAGCCCGCGACTTAAAGCTTCAGCCGCCGATTGCGATGCAGAAAATGCCCGGTCAAGCGCCGGGCATTTTGTTTTCAGCGCCGCCTGGTCTCGCAAATGAACCGCTCAACTTATCCCCGCACTTCGCCATAGGATTAAATTCCCTTCTTCTGAGTCCGGGGAAGGAGCTCGAACTTGGAGTCACGGTCGTCATGGGAGGTCAGCACAGCGCTCGGGCGCATGGCCTGGCTGCTCCGCGCCGAGAACGTGCTGGCCAAAGCCCGTCACCTCGCGCGCGTCGCTAAGGCCAACTTCGATCCCAATCAACCGCGTGTGCCGCGCGGCAATCCCGACGGTGGGCAATGGACGCGCGTCGGCGGCGGAAGTGGTCGCGTGCGGATCGCGCAGAACATTCCGCCGGAGGAGGAGCGGGACTTTGAAGAGAACCCGGCAAGTGAAGTGGAGCTTGCGGCGATCAGAGCCGAAGGCCAGGAGCTTGCGCGCCGTGTGCGCGAGATCGATCCCACATGGAATCCGAGTCGGAGTTTAACCAGGCCCGATTCAATCGAGGGCGACATTGCCAGGGCAAGCGGCGAAAGAGATGAGGCTGAGGCTCGCCTCAGGGAACTCGGGCTATCGGCCGAAGATCTGGCTGAGGCTGTTTTTCAACGTGATCGCGATCTCTTAGGCAATCCATTGTTATCACATGGCGAGAATGTAGTTGCGGTTTGTACGGCAAACGGAATGCCTTCCATCGGGGTCAACTCCGGCGCGCCGGGGCCGCTCTACACTCCCAGAGAGACAGGGCCGGTGTAATGGGCTCAACTGCGAGCGGATTCTGCCGCTTGTTACCAAGAGACTAGGCAACCCCGCTGTCAGGTTCATTGACCAACGAGGATATTTCGGGACCATACGCGACGGTAAATGGGACAAACCTCGATGACGAAGTTCAGTACATTCGGCGAGTTTCGCGGCCCATTTTGGCCGGACCCGTCGCAACTGGAGCCATATTTCTTTGGACGTCCTAGTGAGGAATGGTTTCAGGACCCGCAAAACGATGGTGCGATTCTCATGGAACAGGGGGCCTACGGGACCGAGCATTTGCCGCTCGGCAACGGTCTCGTGAACATAGATCTTCAGTTGTGGGGCAAGCCGCGCCTTGGAGTGTTGCTCGTCTACTCACGGCTCGGCGGCAAGTATGCAGACATGTTTAGCTCCAAAGGAGACATGACGCGAATTCGGGAGTGGGTGCGGAGCACTCATGGCGACCCTCTGCCCATTGGTCTCTTCATTCCTTTCGCCCCCGCGTTCCAAGCGGTGAAGGAGTTCATCGAGAGCGATGGAGAGTTGCCGAAGAGCATCGAGTAGATTGCCAACAAGGACCTCCCGCCCAACACCTTCCCCGAGCCGTGGAATGTCCCTCGGGGAGCAGAGCGGAGCTGTCCTGACGTCACTTAAGGGGAAAGTCCCTTGCAGCTTCGCGCCTGTGCTAAGTCTCGCGCATGGCAAACGCGAAGCTCTACGTCAGGCCTCTCGGGTTCCTCTATGGCGCTATGGCCGAACAGGCGGTCGCAGAGGAATTAGCCTTGCCGCTTGGCGGTGGCGGAATTGCATTCTCGGCCATCGAGCTGATCGAGGGCGAGCCGGGGAGTGCCGAGCGCCGCATCGTAGCCGCCTCGGCACTCGCCAAGGAGAGCGCCCGCGATGCCTACCTTGCGACTCTCCTTTCGCGTGTTACCGCCAAGCGGCCTCCCTTCGCAGGGCTCGCGCTCCACAAGCCTCTCCTCATGGGCATCGTCAACGTCACGCCGGATTCATTCTCGGACGGCGGGCTCTACGATACGACCGAAGAGGCGATCGAGCATGCCGCCGAGCTTGCTCAGGCAGGCGCCGCGATCGTCGATATTGGCGGGGAGTCCACGCGGCCTGGCTCGGAAGGCGTCGATGAGCAAGATGAGCTTGCGCGCGTGCTGCCGGTGATAGAGGGGCTTAAGGGCTTCCGCGCCGCGATCTCGATCGACACGCGGAAAAGCTCAGTCGCCCGCGCCGCGGCAAAAGCGGGCGCCAAGATCTTCAACGACGTGTCGGCGCTGGCATTCGATGCCGCCAGTTTGGCGGTCGCCGCTGAAACCGGAATGAGCGTCGTGCTCATGCATGCGCAGGGCGAGCCCAAGACCATGCAGGACAATCCGACTTACGCCGACGTGGTGCTCGAAGTGTACGACTACCTGCAAGAGCGCATCGAGGCGGCCGAAGCCACCGGCATCCCCCGCGCGCGCATCGCTGTCGATCCAGGCCTCGGCTTCGGCAAGACGCTCGCCCATAACCTTGCCCTGATCTCGCATATGAGCCTGTTCCACGGGCTCGGCGTGCCGCTCCTGGTCGGGGCGTCGCGCAAGCGCTTCATCAAGGGGATTGCCGGAGGCGAGGTGCCGGCGTCGCGGGAGCCTGGATCGCAGGCGGCTACAATCGCCGCCGCGGCGCAGGGTGCGCAGATCTTCCGGGTGCATGACGTCGCAGCCACCCGCCAGGCACTCGATGTCTTTCGTGCCAGCATGTTAGGGACTGAAACTTAATGAAAATTCATAAAGGCGCGATGCCGCTTCTGGTGTAATGATTGCTTACATTTTTTGAACCCAAAGCTGCTATACCAGGAGCATAATTTGTGAGGCGCCATAAGGATCAAAGCGCAGAACAGGCGCCTACAGGGGGATTGGACGGGGGGACTGCCGCCATGACTCGCAAATATTTTGGCACGGATGGAATCCGTGGCAGCGCTAATTCCTTTCCGATGACCTCGGAGGTCGCGCTCAAAGTCGGGATGGCGGCCGGCAAGCTTTTCTCCAATGGACAGTATCGACACCGCGTGGTGATCGGGAAGGATACGCGGCTCTCGGGCTATATGATCGAGTCGGCGCTGGTGTCGGGCTTCACCGCCGTCGGCATGGACGTGTTCCAGCTCGGGCCGATGCCGACTCCCGCCGTCGCCATGCTGACGCGCTCGCTGAGAGCCGATCTCGGCGTGATGATCTCGGCTTCGCACAACCCCTTTGTCGATAACGGCATCAAGTTGTTCGGGCCCGACGGCTACAAGCTCTCCGACGAGAAGGAGGAGGAGATCGAGGAGCTGATGGCCGGCGACTCCTCCGAGCTGCTGGCTGCGCCCGAGAAGATCGGACGCGCCACCCGCATCGACAGCGCACGCGAGCGCTATATCGAGTTCGCCAAGCGAACGCTGCCCAAGAATATCCGCTTCGACGGCATCAGGATCGTGATCGATTGCGCCAACGGGGCTGGTTACAAGGTGGCGCCGGAAGCCTTGTGGGAGCTCGGCGCCGAAGTGATCAAGATCGGCGTCGATCCCAATGGCTTGAACATCAACAAGGATTGCGGCTCGACCTCACCGGAGGATTTGACCCGCAAGGTCAACGAGGTGCGCGCCGATATCGGCATCGCTCTCGACGGCGACGCGGATCGCGTGGTCATCGTCGACGAGAAGGGCCGCATGATCGACGGCGATCAGCTCATGGCGGTCATCGCCGAGTCTTGGCTGAAGCGCGGCCGCCTCGCCGGCGGCGGCATCGTCGCCACCGTCATGTCCAATCTCGGGCTCGAGCGCTATCTCGAAGGCCTCAATCTCGGCTTGGCTCGCACGCCGGTCGGCGACCGTTATGTGGTCGAGCATATGCGCCAGCATGGCTACAATGTCGGCGGCGAGCAGTCGGGCCATATCGTGCTCTCCGATTTCTCGACCACCGGCGACGGACTCGTGACGGCCCTCCAGCTCCTCGCCGTGGTGGCGCAGAGCGGCAAGCCGGTCAGCGAAATCTGCAATCGTTTCGAGCCCTTGCCGCAAGTGTTGAAGAATGTCCGCTACAAGAACGGCGGACAGCCGCTCGATAATGTCGGCGTGCAAAGGGCGATCAGTGCCGGCAAGTCCAAGCTCGGCAAATCCGGGCGTCTCGTCATCCGTCCGTCGGGCACCGAGCCCGTGATTCGCGTCATGGCGGAAGGCGACGACGAGCGGCTGGTCAAGACCGTGGTCTCGGATATCGTGCACGCCCTGTCCGACGCTGCGGCATAAAATCACGCTCGGTATTTCGCCTCTCGCGCGAGCGCCGAATTCGGTCCGCCGGCCGCACATCTCCGTCCCTCGATTCCCGCGCCGGGACACCGGTTAGGCCTCCATTAATTCTTTTGCGCCCATAGTCCCGCAATGAAACAGCCCGTGTGACGCGGGGCTGCAGTTAGAGGGGACGGAGATGGGACAGACGCGCTCAATCATCATCGGACTTGTTCTGGTTCTCGGCCAGACCGCGACGGCCTATGCCGCCGATCTTGGCCTTCTGCCACCGCCCCCGCTGGACACGCCCGCTCCTTGCGTCGGTTGCTCTGGCCCGTGGTACTTCAGAGGCTTCGTCGGCGGCGCCAATCCGATGGTCGGCGACATCTCGAGCGAGCTTTTCCAGTTCAACGACTTTCAGGTCTTCCACAAGGACATCAAGAGCTCGCCATTTGTCGGCGGCGGCATCGGCTACGAGTTCAACAGCTGGCTGCGCTTCGACGTCACCGGCGAATATCGCGGCGATGCGACCTTCTTTGGTCAAGACCGATATCCCGGCAGCGATGGCTT
>DATJZL010000175.1:0-3640 GCA_035499115.1 Methyloceanibacter sp.
TCCTTCTTTCTGGAATATTACAGCCAGGTCATGCACATCGTGTCGAATGTCGAGGGCAAGCTTGCCGCCGACCACGACGCGGTCGACGCGCTGATGGCTGGCTTCCCGGCCGGCACCGTCTCGGGAGCGCCGAAGGTACGAGCGATGGAGATCATCGACGAGCTCGAGGATGAGGCGCGCGGGATCTATGCGGGCTGCGTCGGCTATTTCTCAGCAGATGGCAATATGGATAGCTGCATCGTGCTCAGGACCTCCGTGGTGAAGGATGGCGTCATGTATGTGCAGGCCGGCGCCGGCGTGGTCGCCGATTCAGTGCCCGAGCGTGAGCAGGCCGAATGCGTGAGCAAAGCGCGCGCCCTGTTCAAAGCGGCAGACGAGGCGGTGCGCTTCGCCTCACGCGCTAAGCGCGGCCAATAGGGGGCGAAGAGACCCCATGCTGACGCTGAGCCTCCTTCGTCACGCCAAATCGAGCTGGAACAATCCATCCCTGCCGGATCAGGAGCGACCCCTTGCCACCCGTGGCGTGACTGACGCCCCGCTGATGGGCCGCGCGATGGCCGAGCGCGGCATCGATCCCGACCTCGTCCTCTGTTCGTCGGCCCGACGTACGCGCGACACGCTTGCCCTGGTGTTGCCCGAACTCAAGGTCGAGCCGAAGGTCGTTTACGACGATGCGCTCTACCACGCGAGCCCAGGGGAGATGCTCGCGATGCTGCGGGACGTGCCGCCGAGCGCTACGCGCGTCCTGCTCGTTGGTCACAACCCCGAGATCCAAGCATTTGCCCTCGATCTCGTAGGCTCTGGCCCTAAGCATTACCGCGACCGGCTGAGAGAGAAGTATCCGACCGCTGGGCTCGCGGTGGTTAATTTCACGAGCGGGAGTTGGAAAGGCGTTACCGTGAACAGCGGCAGCCTCAACCTGTTCCTTTCGCCCAAGGACCTGCGCACGTAGGTTTCGGGTTTCAATGCTCAGAGACGTGTGCCGGAGCGCGCTCCTCAGCATGAGGGCGGCGTGCTCACCGTGAGGAGGGCCGAAGGCCCGTCTTGAAGGGCGAGGCCCCGCTTTTTCCCGATGGCTCAATCCTTGACGGCGCGGGCGTGCCGAGCGTAACACCACCCTCATGCTCACGCTGATCGATAACTACGACAGCTTCACCTATAATCTCGTCCATTTCCTCGGCGAATTGGGCGCATCCACCCGCGTCTACCGCAACGACAAGGTGACGGTCGACGAGGTTCTGGCCGAGGGCCCTGAGGCGATCGTGCTGTCTCCTGGCCCTTGCGATCCGGACCGCGCCGGCATCTGCCTCGAGCTCATCGCGCGCGCCGGGCCGGTCGTGCCGATCCTCGGCGTTTGCCTCGGCCATCAGGCGATCGGCCAAGTCTATGGCGGGCGCGTGGTCCGCGCGCCCACGCTGATGCATGGCAAGCTGTCGAAGGTGCATCACACCGGCAAGGGTGTGTTCGCAGGGCTCCCCCAGAACTTCTCGGCCACGCGCTATCACTCACTTGTGGTCGAACGGGCGAGCCTGCCCGACGATCTCGAGATCACGGCGGAGACTGCTGACGGCGTGATCATGGGCCTGCAGCACAAGCGCTATCCCGTGCATGGGGTGCAGTTCCATCCCGAAAGTATCGCCTCTGAGCACGGCCATCAGCTGCTTGCCAATTTCCTCGACCTCGCCCGCGTCGAGCGGCGCGCCAGGGGCTCCGGCCAAAGAGAAGCGGTCGGTGCCCTCTGAGCTCGAGACCGCTCGCCCCGCGCCCGAAAGGACAGTGGCACCTACCGCTCTCGAGGTCGCCCTTGGCAAGGTGGCCGCTGGCCAGACGCTCACTCAGCTAGAAGCAGCGCAAGCCTTCGACGCGATCATGTCGGGCACGGCGAGCGATGCGCAGGTCGGCGGCCTGCTCATGGGGCTTCGTGTTCGCGGTGAGACGGTCGATGAGATCGCGGGCGCTGCCCGCGCGCTCAGGCAATGCGCCGTCCCAGTAAAGGCGCCCGACGGCGCAATCGACACTTGCGGCACCGGCGGCGACAGCAAGAACACGCACAATATCTCGACCTGTGCCGCCTTCGTCGTGGCGGGGGCCGGTGTGCCGGTTGCCAAACACGGCAACCGGTCGATCTCATCGCGCTCGGGCTCTGCCGATGTGCTCGCTGCGCTCGGAGTCAATATCGAGTGTGGGCCGGAGGCCGTCGCGCGCTGCATCGAACAATGCGGGCTCGGCTTCATGTTCGCCCCGGTCCACCATCCCACCATGCGCCACGTCACGAAGGTAAGGCGCGAGCTCGGCGTCCGCACCATCTTCAATCTGCTCGGTCCACTCACCAATCCTGCCGGCACCAAATATCAGGTGGTCGGTGTATTCGCCGAGCAATGGGTCGAGCCGATCGCCCGCGTGCTTGGTCTGCTCGGGGTCGAGCGCGCCTGGGTAGTGCATGGCGCCGACGGGCTCGACGAGCTCACCACTACGGGCATCAGCCATGTGGCGGTGCTCGACCGTGGCCGGATCTCGACCTTCAAGATCTCGCCGCGGAACGCCGGTCTCCCCGACGCGCGGCCCGAAGATCTGACCGGCGGCGATGCGATCGAGAACGCCGCCCATATCCGCGCGGTGCTGCAAGGAAATCAGGGGCCGCTCCGCGACATCGTTCTCCTCAATGCCGCGGCGGCGCTGCTCGTTGTCGGCAAAGCGAATTCGCTCCGCGAGGCGGTGGCCTTGGCCGCCGAGTCCATCGGCAGCGGCAAGGCCAAGGCTGTTCTCGATGCTCTGGTCGAGCTGAGCCATGCTAAGGTCTGAGCCATGGCTGAGGTACTCGACAAGATCCTTACCTACAAGCGGGAGGAGATCGCTGCGGCCAAAAAGGTCGCAAGCGCCGAGACGATGGTCGAGCGCGCCAAAGCCGCGCCTCTCGTTCGTCCTTTCGCCGAAGCATTGAAGTCGCGCATCGCCCATGGCGATTTCGCGCTCATCGCTGAGATCAAGAAAGCGAGCCCGTCCAAGGGGTTAATCCGCGCCGATTTCGATCCGCTCGCGCTTGCGCGCGCCTATGAAGAGGGTGGGGCCACCTGCCTCTCTATTCTCACCGACACGCCCTCCTTCCAAGGGCGCCCCGAATTTCTCACCGCGGCGCGCGCCGCCACGAAGCTGCCTGTACTCCGCAAAGACTTCATGCTCGATCCCTATCAGGTGCTCGAGGCGCGCGCCTGGGGGGCGGACTGCATCCTCATCATCATGGCTGCCGTCGAGGATGCGACCGCGCGAGAGCTGACCGCCGCCGCGCAAGCGCTCGGCATGGACGTCCTCGCCGAGGTGCACGAAGAGGCCGAGCTTTCCCGCGCGCTTTTGCTCGACACGCCGCTGATCGGCATCAACAATCGCGACCTCAAGACCTTCGCCACGAACCTTGCCACCACGATGCGGCTTGCGCCTCTGGTGCCCAAGGACCGAATTGTGATTGCAGAGAGCGGCATCTTCACTCACGCGGATCTGGTGCGGCTCGCCGCCACCGGCGTGCGCGCATTCCTGGTGGGCGAGAGCCTGATGCGGCAGGAGGACGTGGCAACCGCGACGCGGGCGTTGCTTACGGGCTCTCCTTCAGCCACCCGCGCTGAGGCCGCCCAATGACCCCGCGGCT
>DATJZL010000176.1:0-8934 GCA_035499115.1 Methyloceanibacter sp.
GCTGAGCCCGGCTGGACGGTCGAGCGCTCTGAGGTCGCCTATCTCTTCTACGGCGAGCCGGGCAAACCCGTTCTCGCCATCACTTGCGGCCAGGAGGAAGGCGAGACCGGCAAGGACGAGACGCGTATCGAGGTCGATACCGTAAAGGGGACCACGACCAAAGCCGACAAGGTCGTGCTGGTCGTCGAGATGAAGAGCGGCCGGAAAGAGGTGCTACTCACCCCCGACATTTGCGGCGGTGACAATGAATGTACCAACCTGCCCGACGGCGAGATCTACCGCTACGAAGCGAGCGTCCCTGGCAAGCGGCTCGCGATCGACATCGCCGACAAGGGCGAAACGATCAGCATCGATGCGCCTGGGGCAAAGATCTCGGCTGCGCGCGATGCCAAGGTGTTCAAGAAATTTTCGGCCATGTGCCTCAATTGGTGAGGCGCACCATCCCGGCAGAGTCCCCTTCCCCTCAGGAAGCCTCTTCCCATGTGAGAACAAAACGTGTACATTGGCGCAGTGTGGGCTAAAGAGGGAGTTTTTCCCATGCGTGCCATGCCAATTGTTCTCATCCTGTTCTCGCTTTTCGCCATATCACCCGTCTTTGCCGATGATGCCTGCCGCTGCCAGGGCTGCGGCTGCAAAGGCGGCGCCGGTTGGCGCGGGCCTGACGGCGCTTGCGTGCCGAGGGCCTCGCTTACGCAAATCTGCGGATCGCCTGCGGGCGCGCCGTGCAAGCAGGAAGACGCGAAGCGCATCTGCTTCGGCAAGCAATCGGCGTTGGTCTCGCCGAAGCCGAGGACGCAAGCGCAATAGCCTCAGGCGAGCGATTTCGCCCGGCTGAGCCTCGCAGCGGAGCCGGCGGCACGATCTTGCGGATTTGATTGTGACCAGATCGCTCGCCTAAGCTCGGCGCCATGCAGGCTCTGGTCGATCGCGTGCCCTCCCGGCCAGCGGGCGGGGCGGACAAGCGGGCGAGCGTCACCTCGAAGATCCTGGATCTTCCAGGCTTAACGGCGACGCCGGAGAGTCAGCACTTCATTCCCGTCAGCCGGCATGGGCTGCGCGCGAGGCTCATCGCCATGCTGAAGGAAGCCGGTGGCGACGAGCGGGAATGGGACCGCGCGCTCGATTGCCTCGCCGCCTGGCGCCACCAATTCTATCGCAAACGCCTGCTCGAGCTGATCGACGACTACCTGCCCTTCAGTCCGGACAGCGACACCGTCAATCTCATCGAGCTCGATGCCGAAGCCAGGCAAAAAGCTCAGGCCGAGTTCATCGAGGGCGTCGAGGAGCTGCTCGCCGAAGCCAATTATGTGCGGCTCAGTCCCGAGGACGTGCAGCGCCTGCTCATCGCGCGCTCGCCGCACGGGCTTTATCTCGACGTCGACATGAGCGATTTCGACGAAGTGCTGCTCTATTTCCGCGGAGCCTCGGCCGAGACGCGCGAAGAGCGCAATCCCTGGCGGTTCTATCTCACCAAGGACCGCTACAAGGTGCATCTCTTCCAGCGCTTGTTCCTGCTGTTGAAGCTGAAGCCGACCGAGAGGCGCGCCGCCGAGATTGCGGCCGCGACCGGCGCAAGCTCGGATCGCGCGCGGCGCATGGTGGCGCACCAACGCAGGCATTTACCCGTCGGCGTCTCGAGCGAGCACATCTATGTCAAGGTGTTCAAGCACATCCCGCAGATCGACTTGGAGATGCTGTTTCCCAACACGCGGATCGAGTTCCGTCCCTTCGACAAGCTGAGGCTGTTGCTCACTGCCGGCGGCGGCACGGCGGCGGGCGTAGTGGGAATGGCAACCAAGCTGCTTGCCGCCGCCAACCCAATCACGCTCGTGGGCGGGCTCGTCGGCCTTAGCGCCGTGATCTTTCGTCAGGTGATGAGCTTCTTCAACACGCGCAATCACTACATGATGCTGCTCGCGCAGAACCTCTATTTTTGCAGCCTCGCCAATAATCGCGGCGCGCTGACGCTCATTGCCGACAGTGCCGAAGAGGAGGACGTCAAGGAGGACATGCTGCTCTACGCCCTCCTTGCCCGGCGTCCCTCGCATGGCGACGCGCTGGCCGAGATCAAGAGCGCGATTGAGCGATTCGTGGCGGAGCGCTGCGGGGCGACCATCAATTTCGACGCCGAGGACGCTCTCCGCCGCTTGCTGGCCGACGGACTGGTGCGCGCGGACGGGGCAGGAAACCTGACCGCGATCGGGCCGGAAGAGGCCCGCGCTCATCTCGACCTTCTGTGGAACCGGCTGCTCGACGTCGACACGCTCGACCACGCGGCTCGTTCGGGCGCGGCATGAGCGACGCGAGCGCGACGGCAGGCTACCAGGTGACCCTCGTGGCCGAGGCTGGAGAGGCCGAGGCGATCGCGCCCCGCCTCGAGGAGGCGATCGAGCCGCAAGCGCTCGCGGTTTCCCTGTTCGACCGCGGAAATGGGCGCTTCGAGGTCTCGGCGCTCTATGCCGAACGGCCACACGAGGACGCACTTGTCGCGGCATTGGACGGCGCCGCGCATGGCGCGCTCAGCATCGAGCCGCTCGCAGCGGCCGACTGGGTGACGCTCTCCCAAGGGAAGCGTGGGCCTGTCCAGGCCGGCCGGTTTCTCGTCCATGGCAGCCATGACAGGGGCCGCGTATCCAAGCGGCGCCTTGCAATCGAGATCGACGCGGGTCAAGCGTTCGGCACGGCCCATCACGCGAGCACGCGCGGATGCTTGCTCGCCCTCGATGATCTTTTGAAGCGCGAGCGCCCGCGCGTGATCCTCGATGTCGGCACCGGCACCGGCATTCTCGCCATCGCCGCGGCAAAGGTGCTGCAATGCCCGGTGCTCGCAAGCGACGAAGATCGGCTGGCGGCCGCGATCGCCGCCGACAACGCCCGCAAGAACCGAGCTGGCACCCTCGTGAGCGCTGTTACCGCGCAAGGCTTCGCGCACCCACGCCTCAGGCAGCTCGCGGCCGATTTGCTGCTCGCGAATCTTCTCGAGCGTGCCCTTTACAGTCTGGCGCCGGAGCTCACGCGGCGCGTGAAGGGAGGCGGGATCGCCATTCTCTCCGGCCTCACCCTAACCCAGGCGCGAACAATCGAGGCACGCACTTCGGCGTTCGGCTTCATTGTCGAAAAACGAATCGTTCTCGATGGATGGACGACTCTCGTGCTGAGGCGTCGCAACGGCCGCAAGGTCGGCGATTGATCGAAGCTCCGCTTTAAGCTTACAAGACGGCGATGTATCAGAGTTTCGAGGAGGCAGCCGCGCCTGCCGCGAGCGGCGAGCGGATCAAGGCGCTACAGCGCGAGTTGCGGGCGCGGAAGCTCAAGGGCTTCCTCGTGCCGCATAGCGACGAGCATCAGGACGAGTTCCTCCCGCCCTCCGCCGAGAGGCTCGCCTGGCTGACCGGCTTCTCCGGCTCGGCCGGCGCCGCCATCGTGCTCGACAAGGCGGCGGCTCTGTTCGTCGACGGCCGCTATATCCTACAGGCGCGGGCGCAAGCCGATCCCACCTTGTTCGAGGTGTTGCAGACTCCAGACGCCAAGGCTTCGAGCTGGATCACAGAGAAGCTCAGCAAGGGGGCGGCCATTGGCTATGACCCGGCGCTGCACACCATCAGGGAAATCGAGCGCCTCACCGAGACCTTGGGGCGAAGCGGCATCAAGCTCGTGCCGGTGGAGACGAATCCCATCGACGCTTTGTGGGAGGATCGGCCGAAGCCCTCGGCCGCCCCGATCGTGCCGCATGGGCTCGAATATGCCGGGAAGAGCGCGAAAGAGAAGATCGGCGATGTGCAGGATGCGTTGAAGCAGGACAAGGTCGACGCCGTCCTGCTCACCATGCTCGATTCGATCGCCTGGCTGTTCAATATCCGCGGCGGAGACATCAGACACACCCCGGTCGCGCTCGCTTTTGCGCTGGTGCCGGCGAACGGGCGCCCGACCCTGTTCATCGACGTGGCCAAGGTCGGCGACAATGTGCGCGGTGACCTGCGCGATGTCGTCGACGTCGCCGAGCCCGGCGCGCTCGCCGACAAGCTCAAGGCGCTCGGCCAGGCGCACGCCCGCGTGCGGCTCGATCCCGAGACGGCGCCGATGCGCTTTGCCAAGCTGCTCGAGGCCGAAGGCGCGAAGTTTGTTGCCGGCACCGACCCCTGTACCCACCCCAAGGCCGTCAAGAACACGGTCGAGATCAAGGGCGCGCGCCAGGCGCATTTGCGTGACGGCGTGGCGATGGCCCGCTTCCTTTCCTGGCTCGACGAGACGGGCGATTCGGGGCGGATCGACGAGGTGGAGGCGGCGATAAAGCTCGAGGCCAGCCGCCGCGAGTCCGGACAGCTCAAGGATATCAGCTTCGACAGCATCTCGGCAGCGGGGCCTAACGGCGCGGTGGTGCACTACCGCCCGACGTTCGCCGGCAAGCGCGTGCTCAAACCCGGCTCGCTCTATCTGATCGACTCCGGCGGTCAATATCTCGACGGCACGACCGACGTCACGCGGACGCTCGCCATCGGCACACCAACGGCGGAGATGCGCCGGCACTACGCCATCGTGCTGAAAGCGCATATCGCCATCGCCACGGCGCGCTTCCCGAAACATACGCGCGGGCAAGATCTCGACCCGTTCGCGCGGCGCCCGCTGTGGGATGCCGGGCTCGATTACGATCACGGCACGGGTCACGGCGTCGGCAGCTATCTCGCGGTGCATGAGGGTCCGCAGCGCCTGTCGCGCCTTGGCGGCGCGGAGCTCGAGCCCGGCATGATCCTGTCCAACGAGCCGGGCTTCTATCTCGAAGGCCAATACGGCATCCGGCTCGAAAATCTCGTGCTGGTGACAGCGCCGGAGCCGATCAAGGGCGGAAACCGGGAGATGATGGGATTCGAGACACTTACCCTCGTTCCCTTCGACCGCCGTCTGATCGATCCCAAACAGCTCCTCCCGTCGGAGCTCGCCTGGTTGAACGCCTATCACGCGAGGGTCAGGCGGGAGATCGAGCCGGTGCTCAGGAGCGACGACAGGGCCTGGCTGCGCCACGCCACAGCCCCGATCGGTTAAAGTCCACGAACGAAGACGCGATGCTCGAGCTCCGGCCGAATTGCGAATATTGCGACAAGGACCTGCCGCCCAACGCGCCGGACGCTCGCATCTGCTCGTATGAGTGCACCTTCTGTGCGACCTGCGTCGAGACGGTCCTCCACAATGTCTGCCCGAATTGCGGCGGCGGCTTCGTCCCGCGCCCCATTCGTCCCGCAGCCGAGCGGCGTCCGGGCTTATGCATCGCCAAGCGCCCCGCTTCGCGGACGCGCGTGCATCTCTCCTACCCAAAAGAGGAGGTGGCCCGCTTTGCGGCGATGCTGCGCGACATCCCGCCCGAGAAGCGCTAGTCAGGCCTCATGTCGATCGAGATTCTCGTGTCCGCCACCGCGGCGACGCTGACCACCGCGGCCTTCGTGCCGCAGGCGCTGCACATTATCCGCTACAAGGAGACGCGGGCGATCTCGCTCTTCATGTATGTGTCATTCGCGATTGGGGTAGCGCTCTGGCTGCTATTCGGCTGCTTGATCGGCAACCTGCCCATCATCCTGTCGAACGCGATCACGCTTGGCTTGGCGATCGCCATCATCGCCATGAAGCTGAAATATGGCTGAGCCGGCGGTCAATCCAGCAGCTTGAGCCATTCGTCCTCGGTAAGGACCTGCACCCCAAGCGCCTCGGCATTCTTCAGCTTGGAGCCGGCGCCGGGGCCCGCCACGACATAGTCGGTGCTCTTGGAGACCGAGCCCGCCACCTTGGCACCGAGGCGCTCAGCCCTCGCCTTCGCCTCCGAGCGGGTCATTCTCTCGAGCGTGCCGGTGAACACCACCGTCTTGCCGGAGATGGGCGAGGCATGGTCGATCGCCTCGAGCGGCTCTGGCCTCACCTCTTTCAGCAGCTCCTCGACCACGGCGACATTGTGCGGCTCGGCGAAGAAATCGGCGATCGCGAGCGCCACAGCCGGGCCGATCTGCTCGATATTGTCGAGCTCGGCGAAGGCTTCGCCCGCGCGGTCGGCGGCTGCGTTTTTCATGGCCTTAAGAAAGGCTTCGGCCGTACCGTAGTTCCGCGCCAGCAGCTTCGCCGTGGTCTCGCCGACGTGGCGAATGCCGAGCGAATAGACGAAGCGGTCGAGCCTGATATCGCGGCGCGCCTCGACCGCGGCGAACAGCTTCACGGCGGAGGTCTCGCCCCAACCCTCGCGCTCGGCGAGCTTGGATGAAGCGCGCTTGTCCCGCGCTTGAAGCGTGAAAATGTCGGGCGGAGACTGGATCAGCCCGTCCTCGTAGAAGGCTTTGATGTGCTTCTCGCCGAGGCCCTCGATGTCGAAGGCATTGCGCGAGACGAAATGCTTCAAGCGCTCAACCCTCTGCGCCGGACAGATCAGCCCGCCGGTGCAGCGCCTGACGGCGTCCTCCTTGCCGGTGTTGGGATTGATCTCGCGTGTGGCATGGCTGCCGCAGGCCGGGCAGACCTCGGGAAAAATGAATCGGCGCAAGCCTTTAGGGCGCTTTTCTTGAACCACTCCGAGAATTTGCGGGATGACGTCGCCCGCGCGTTGCACGACCACGGTGTCGCCGATGCGGATGTCCTTGCGGACGATCTCGTCCTCGTTATGCAGCGTGGCGTTCTGCACCACGACGCCGCCGACGGTGACGGGATCGAGCTTGGCGACCGGTGTCAGCGCGCCGGTCCGGCCCACCTGAATGTCGATGTCGCGCAGGACCGTGGTCGCCTTCTCGGCGGGGAATTTGTGAGCGACGGCATAGCGTGGCGAGCGCGAGACGAAGCCGAGCCGCTCCTGGAGATCGAGGCGGTCGAGCTTATAGACGATGCCGTCGATATCGTAATCGAGCCCCGAGCGGCCGCTTTCAATATCGCGGTAGGTCACCAGCATCTCCTCGACCGAGTGGGTTAGTCTGATCAGCGGGTTCAGCGGAAAGCCCCAGGCGCGCAAGATTTGGTAGACGTCCCACTGGGTCTCGGCGGGAAGCTTAGCCACCTCGCCCCAGCCATAGGTGAAGAAGCGCAAAGGGCGCGCGGCGGTGATCGCCGGATCGAGCTGGCGGAGTGAGCCCGCCGCCGCGTTGCGCGGATTAGCGAACACCCGCTCGCCGCGATGCTCCTGCTCCTCATTCATGCGCTGAAAGGCGGCGCGGCTCATGTAGATCTCGCCGCGCGCCTCGAAGGGATCGGGAAATCCCTTCGTCTTGATCAGCTTGGGCACGTCGGAGATGGTGCGGACATTGGCGGTGACGTTCTCACCCTCATAGCCGTCGCCACGGGTCGCGGCCTGCATCAGCTTCCCCTTCTCGTAGCGAAGCGTGATGGAGAGCCCGTCGATCTTGGGTTCAGCCGTGAAGGCCAGGCCCTGAAGCGACTCAAGGCCCAGGAAGCGGGCGATGCGGTCGAGGAAATCGCGCAAGCCCTCCTCGTCGAACACGTTGCCGAGCGAGAGCATCGGCACGCGATGGACGACCTTGCCGAAGGCCTCTACCGGGGCGGCGCCGACCCGCAAGGATGGACTGTCGTCGCGAATGAGATGGGGAAAGCGTGCCTCGATGTCGTCGTTCCGCGCGCGCAGAGCATCATAAGCAGCGTCGGAGATCTCCGGCTGGTCCTTGCGATAATACAGCTCGTCGTGATGGGCGATCTCGGCGGCGAGCCTGGCAAGCTCCGCGGCCGCCTCGGCCTCGTCAAGCGCGCCGACCGGCTTCACCGCTAAAGTCCCATCCTTCTTACTCTTGGTCTTACTCATAGTCTCGTCACGCCGACCGATTCATCAGCCTCGTCGCCGCGGCCCGTGCCTCGTCGGTGATGGTTTGCCCCGCGAGCATGCGGGCGATCTCCTCGCGGCGATGGGCCCCTTCGAGCACGCTGACGCGCGTCGCCATGGCCTCGCCCTCGGGGCCGTGCACCGCCTCCTTGGCGATCAGCATATGACCGCTGGCGAGTGCCGCGACTTGCGGAGCATGGGTCACGGCCAACACCTGGACGCGCGCTGCAAGCGTTGCCAAGCGCTCACCGACGGCGGCCGCAGTCGCGCCGCCGACACCCGCATCGGCCTCATCGAAGATCAGGGTCGGCGCCGAGCCCCGCGCGGCGAGAACGACCTTGAGCGCGAGGATGACCCGGGCAAGCTCGCCGCCAGAGGCCACTTTCATCAAGGGGCCGGGCTCAGTGCCGGGATTGGTCCTGACGAAGAAGGCGATGCGGTCGATACCGCTCGGGCCCCCTTCGGCGAGAGGCACGCTCTCCATATGGGTGATGAAGGACGCCTTTTCGAGCTTGAGCGGAGCAAGCTCGCGGGTCACCTCCTCATCGAGCCTTGCGGCGGCCGCCTTGCGCGCCTTGCTCAAGGAAAGTGCGGCCGATTCATAGGACTTGCGGGCGGATGCTGCGGCCTGTTCGAGCTCCGCCGCACGGCCTTCGCTCACGTCGAGAGCGGCAAGCTCGGCCTCCAGCCGATCCTTCAGCGCCGGCAAGTCATCGACCAGGACCTTGTGCTTGCGGGCCGCTGCGCGCAGCCCGAACAGCCGTTCCTCGACGCCTTCAAGCTCCCTCGGCTCGAATGCCGTCTCAGCCAAAGCTTCCTCGACTTTGGCGCGGGCAGCATTGGTCTCGGCAATCACGCGCTCGAGAGCCTCCGCGATGGGCGCAAGCAGCGCGCTCGCGAGCTGAGCCTGGCGCTCGATGCGGCGAAGCGCTGCGGCGAGCCTCGCGCCGTCGGTCCCCTCTCCCTGCAGGACATCGAGCGCCTCGGCGAGCTCCGCGGCGATCTTCTCGGCATGCATCATCAACTGACGGCGGGAGGCGAGAGCATCCTCCTCGCCAGGTTGGGGGTCGAGCAAGCGGAGCTCTTCAAGCGCATGGTTGAGATAGTCGGCGTTGGCGCGGGAAGCGGCAATCTCGCCC
>DATJZL010000177.1:0-10143 GCA_035499115.1 Methyloceanibacter sp.
GACGTTTGATGCAGCGCGGGGGATCGTCATCACCATGTGTTTTGCTCTGCTGCCCGGCATGGCCGATGCCGCGGAGAGCGCCTCCTACACCGCCTATTTCCAGGGCCATTATCTGACCGCTCTCAAGCTCGCCGAGCAGGAAGCCGCGCAAGGCTCTAAAGAAGCCTACACGCTGATGGGCGAAATCTATGAGGAAGGCCTTGGCGTCGCGCAGGATTTCGGCAAGGCCGCCGACAACTATGCCAAGGCCGCCGATCTTGGCGATGCCAATGCGCAATTCTCGCTCGGCACGCTTGTTGCCGAAGGCCACGGGGTCAAGAAGGACCTCCGCATCGCCGCCGATCTGTTCGAGAAGGCGGCGCAAGCGGGCAACGCCTCCGCGCAATACAACCTCGCCCTCATCTATCTGAACGGCAAGGGCCGGCCCCAGGACGAGAGCAAAGCCGCCGAATGGATGCAGAAATCGGCGGTGCTCGGTAATGCGCAAGCCGAATATGATCTGAGCGCCTTCTATCAATTCGGCCGCGGCGTCCCGATCGACAAAGCCAAAGCCGCAGAATGGCTCGGGCGCGCGGCGGATGCCGGCCTCCCCGATGCCCAAGTCGAATACGGCATCATGCTGTTCAACGGCGAGGGTGTCCCGGCTGACCAGGCCCGCGCCGCCAAGCTGTTCCGCCAAGCCGCCGAGCAAGGCAACCCGGTCGCCCAGAACCGCTTGGCGCGGCTCTATGCCAATGGCTTGGTGGTGAAGGAGGACCCCGTCCAGGCCGCCAAGTGGCATCTCCTTGCCCGCAGCGCCGGTGTCAGCGACTTCACCCTCGATCTCATGCTGGCCAAGCTCACCAAGGAGCAGCGCGCCGAGGCCGAAAAAGATGCGGAAGGCTGGCGCAACGGCCGCCTCACGGAGTAACAGTGCCACCTTGACAGCGGCAGGGGCTTGGCGCCTTAAAGGCGGCGACCCGGATTCTCCTCAAGGCATTCCATGAAAATCAATGGCAACGAGATTCGCCCCGGCAATGTGATCGAGCACAAGGGGGCGCTGTGGATCGCGGTGAAGACGCAAGCCGTGAAGCCCGGTAAGGGACCGGCTTACGCGCAGGTGGAGCTCAAGAACGCAATCGACGGGACCAAGCTCAACGAGCGCTTCCGCTCTTCGGAGACGGTCGAGCGCGTACGGCTCGAGCAGAAGGACTATCAATATCTCTATCCCGAAGGCGATATGCTCACCTTCATGGATCTCGACACCTACGACCAGATCCAGATCCCGAAAGACCTTCTCGGGGAACGCACGGCCTTTCTCCAGGACGGCATGACGGTGACGGTCGAGAGCCATGAGGGTCGGTCGATCGGCGTCGCGTTGCCCGACCAGGTCACTCTTGCGGTGGTCGAGGCCGAGCCGGTGGTGAAGGGACAGACTGCCGCCTCGTCCTACAAACCCGCCAAGCTCGAGAACGGCGTTCGCATTCTCGTGCCACCCTTCGTCGGTGTCGGCGAGCGCGTTGTGGTCGATACCAACGAGCTCACTTATGTGCGCCGCGCCGAGTAGCCGACAGCCTTAGTTCTCCGTCATACCGGCGCAAGCCGGTATCCAGCACCGGCAACCGAGATATCTGACCTGGATTCCGGCTTGCGCTGGAATAACGCGGACCAGAGAAAGCGACCATGCCCGCCTCAGCGCTGATGAACGTGATGCTCGCCGCCGCCCGCAAGGCCGCGCGCAGTCTCGCGCGCGACTTCGGCGAGGTCGAGCAACTTCAGGTCTCGTTGAAGGGGCCCTCCAATTTCGTCAGCGCCGCCGATCATCGGGCCGAGGAAATTCTCCACCAAGAGCTGACCCGTGCGCGTCCGGGCTATGGTCTCCTCATGGAGGAGCGGGGCGAGGTGGAAGGCGCCGATCGCACCCACCGTTGGATCGTCGATCCGCTCGACGGCACCACCAACTTCCTCCACGGCATTCCGATCTTCGCCATCTCCATTGCCCTCGAGCGCGAAGGCGAGCTGGTGGCCGGTCTGATCTTCAATCCCGCGAACCAAGAGACCTTCACCGCCGAGAAGGGCAAGGGCGCCTATCTGAACGACCGCCGCCGCTTGCGGGTCGCCGCTAGAACCGAGCTTTCGGACGCGGTGATCGGCACCGGCATTCCTCATAGCGGGCGCCCCGATCACGGCCTCTTCCTCACGGAGCTCGCCTCCGTCATGGCGGCCTCCGCCGGGGTGAGGCGCATGGGCGCCGCGGCGCTCGACCTTGCCTGGACGGCGGCCGGCCGACTGGATGGCTTTTGGGAGCGCAATCTCCGCCCCTGGGATCTGGCGGCGGGCATTGTCATATTGCGCGAGGCCGGCGGCTATGTGAGCGATGCCGACGGCAAGGAGCGCATGCTCGACAGCGGCGGCATCGTCGCCGGCAACGAGGCCATCCACCGGAAATTGCTCAAGCTTCTCAAAGACGCTGGCGCACCCTCGGTCTAAGATTTGTGGGCCATCCCGCGCGTTCCTCTGAGCGCACAAATTTTGTCTTAAGCGGGCGTCTCGGGAAACTCTGCCCTGAGGTTGCCGTTTTGCCTGTCAAACTATTCGGTTAAGCTCAAACGGCGAAACCGCCGATTCACGACGAAAGCCGATGGCACCGCCAGTCTACAAGGTCAAGCTCACGCGTCCCCAGGTCTTTCTCTGGCGCATGACGCTGTTTCTCATCCTTGCCGTGCTGCTCGCGGTCATCCTCGACGGCCAGACACAACAGCTCCGCCATAGCTTCATGGCCAATCCGGGCCTCAACACGCTGATCATCGGCGTGCTCATAGTGGGCACCGTCTATGCCTTTCGCCAGGTGCTTCGCCTCTATCCCGAGATCAACTGGGTCAACAATTTCCGCATCTCCGATCCCGGCATCACCTCCGACAAGACCACCCCCGTTCTGCTCGCGCCGATGGCCACCATGCTGCGCGACCGCACCGGACATCTTTCGCTCGCCACCGGCTCGATGCGCTCCCTGCTCGATTCGGTCGCCTCTCGCCTCGACGAGCAGCGCGAGACGACGCGCTATCTCGTCGGACTCTTGGTCTTTCTGGGGCTGCTCGGCACGTTCTGGGGCCTGCTGCAAACGGTGAGCTCGGTGGGGGCCACGATCGGCGCGCTCGACACCAATGTCGGCGAGAACGTGATGCTGTTCGATCAATTGAAGGAAGGGCTCGCGGGTCCCTTGAAGGGTATGGGCACCGCCTTTTCCTGCTCGATGTTCGGGCTTGCCGGCTCTCTCATTCTTGGCTTTCTCGACCTTCAAGCGGGCCACGCGCAGGGACGCTTCTACAACGAGCTCGAGGATTGGCTGTCGGGCATCACCGAGCTCCAGCCGGCCGATGCCGCAACGGCGGGAGCCGTGGCGCCGCAACTCAGATTCGCGCTCATGGATATGCAGCGCTCGCTGTCGGATCTGAGCGAGAAGGTCGAGCTCAGAGTTCTGAACGACAATACCAGCGACGCGGTGAAGGATTTGGCGCAAGGCGTCGACAAGCTCATCCGCCAGATGCGCGCAGAGCAGAAAGTGGTGCGCGAATGGGCCGACGAGCAGGCCCAGCAGCAGCAGGAGCTTGCCACCGTGCTCCGCCAGATCACCGACAAGTCGTTCATGCCGGTGCGGGAGGAGCGGAGCTAGATGGCTCTCGCGCGTGCGCGCCGCGGACGCTACCAGGCCAACTATTGGCCGGGCTTCGTCGACATGCTCTCCACCCTTCTCTTGGTGGTGACCTTCCTCATGTCGCTCTTCATGCTCACCAACTACTTCGTCTCCCAGGCCGCGAGCGGCAAGGACACCATGCTGTCGCGCCTCAACCGCCAGCTCTCCGAGCTGACCGAGCTTCTTGCCCTCGAGCGCTCGAAGAAGGAGTCGGTCGAAGATAATTTGCAGGCGCTTCAGGCGACGCTCGGCGAGAAGGACAAGGAGAACCAGCGCCTAACGGGGCTGCTCGGCGATGCCGGGGGCAAGGCGCAAGGCTCCGACGACAAGATCCGCGCGCTCGGCGGCGAGCTCGACACGCAGAAGAAGATCACCAACGACGCTCTTGCCAAGGTCGAGCTGCTCAATCAGCAGCTCGCGGCGCTCCGCCTCCAGCTCACCTCGTTGCAAGAGGCGCTCGATGCCTCCGAGGCGAAGGACAAGGACAGCCAGGCCAAGATCGCCGATCTCGGCCAGAGGCTGAACGTGGCGCTCGCCAAGAAGGTGCAAGAGCTTGCCCGCTACCGCTCCGACTTCTTCGGCAAGCTGAAAGAGGCGCTCGGCGAGCGCGCCGATTTCCAGGTGGTCGGCGACCGCTTCGTGTTCCCCTCTGACGTGCTGTTCGACTCGGGCTCCGCCGAGCTGAAGCCGGGCGCCAACGCCCAGCTCGACAAGCTCGCCGACGCTCTGAAAGAGGTCGAGACCAAGATCCCGCCGGACATTGCCTGGGTGATGCGGGTCGACGGCCATACGGACATCCATCCGATCTCGACGCCGGAATTCCCCTCGAATTGGGAGCTGTCGAGCGCGCGGGCGATCTCGGTGGTGCGCTATCTGATGCAGGCGGGGATCTCGCCCGAGCATCTCGTCGCCGCTGGCTTCGGCGAGTTTCAGCCGATCGACAGCGGAACGAGCGACGAGGCTCTCGCCAAGAACCGCCGCATCGAGCTCAAGCTCACCGAGCGCTAATCCCTCCTCGCCCGCGGCTCACTCCGCCGCGTCGGGAGCGAATTGCAGCTCCGCCAGCCGCTTATAGATGCCGCCCTTGCCGATCAGGCTCTGATGCGTGCCCTCCTCGACCAGCCGGCCATGATCGAACACGAGGATGCGGTCCGCCGAGATCACCGTCGCCAGCCGATGCGCGATCACGAGCGTGGTGCGGCCTTCCATGACCTTGTCGAGCGCGCGCTGCACCAGTGTCTCGCTCTCGGAGTCGAGAGCGCTGGTCGCCTCGTCGAGCAACAGGATGGGCGCATTGCGCAGCACGGCGCGGGCGATCGCGATTCTCTGGCGCTGCCCGGCCGAGAGCGTCACGCCCCCTTCTCCGAGCATGGTGGCGTAGCCCTGCGGCAGCGCCATGATGAAGTCATGCGCGAAAGCCGCCTTGGCCGCTGCCTCGATCTCCGCCTCGCTCGCTCTCTCGGCGCCATAGGCGATATTGGCGGCGATGGTGTCGGCAAATAGCGCCGTCTCTTGCGGCACGAGAGCGAAGCGCCGGCGGAGCGCTTCAAGATCGGCCTCGTTCACCGGCACGCCGTCCACCTCTACTTGGCCACGGTCGGCATCGTAGAAGCGCAGCAGGAGCGCGAAGATCGTGGTCTTGCCCGCGCCTGACGGCCCGACGAGAGCGACGCGCTCGCCCTTCTTGACGCGGAAGCTCACGCGATCAAGTGCGTCGGTCTCGGGCCGCAAAGGATACGCGAACGACACATTGGCGAACACGATCTCTCCGCGCGGCGGCTCCGGCAGCGCCTTCGGATGGGCTGGAGATTTGATCTCTGACTGGATCGCGAGCAGCTCGCCCAAGCGCTCGGCGGCGCCTGCCGCCTGGCTGATCTCGCCCCACACTTCGCTGAGCTCGCCCATCGAGGCTGCGGCAAGGAGCGCGTAAAGCACGAACTGGCCGAGTCGGCCGCCGGTCATGGTGCCCGCCAGCACATCCTGCGCGCCGTACCACAGCACCCCGACCACGCTCGCAACGACAAGGAAGATGGCGATCGCTGTCAGTCCCGCACGCGACTTCGCCCGCGCATTGGCGGCAGCGAAGGACCGCTCGACCGCCTCGCCGAAGCGTGCGGTTGCCGCCTTCTCATGCGTGAAGGCCTGCAGCACCCTGACTTGATTGAGGCTTTCGCTCGCATAGGCCGAGGCATGAGCGAGTGTGTCCTGCGCTTGGCGTGACAGCGCCCTCACCGAGCGCCCATAGGCGACGAGCGGCAGGATGATGACGGGAATAGCGATTACCACCGCAAGCGAGAGCCTGGGGCTCGTCACCACCATCATCGCCACCGCGCCGATGAGCAGCAGAAGGTTGCGCAGCGCCTGCGAGATCACCGTGCTTGCCGCAGCCTTGACCTGCGTCGTGTCGGCCGTGAGCCGCGACATCACTTCGCCCGAATGCGAGACTTCGTAGAAGGCCGGGCTCAGTCCCGTGAGGTGCTTGAACACGTCGCGTCTGATGTCGGCCACGACGCGCTCGCCGAGCCAGTTGACGCAATAGAACCGCGCGGCGCTCGCCACTGCGAGCACGAGGCCGACGCCGACCAGCGTCGCGAAATATTTGTCGATGAGGCCCGGATCGATGCCGGAGAAGCCGAGATCGATCATGCGTCTGACGGCGAGCGGGACCGCGAGCGTCGCCCCGGCGGAGACGAGAAGGGCGAGCAGCGACGCCCCGAGCATGCCCTTGTGGCGCAGGAGATAAGGCCTCAGCGCGAGGAGCGGACGAAGCGCGGCGCGCTGCTTGGCCCCTTCGCGCTCGCTCCCCTCCGGGGCGGAACGCCGGCTGTGACGGTCGGCGCCGTCGGCCTTTGGGGTCACGAGTTGCACAAATAAAGCCCAGCTTCGCTTTTGAGTGGCAGACTTTACGGGCCTTGGCCCGCTGCGGAAAGGGTTTCTGCCGCGCCCTTCCGGCGCAGCCTTGTGTATACGGGGAACTTGCTTTATAGCCACGCCCCAAGAAATCTCAGGCACTTGCAAGGCTGGAAGCCATGAAAAAGGACATTCATCCCGATTATCATCGCATCAAGGTGGTGATGACCGACGGAACCGAGTTTGTCACCTATTCGACCTACGGGTCGGAGGGCGACACGCTGAAGCTCGACATCGATGCGAAGACGCATCCCGCCTGGACCGGCGGCAGCCATCATCTGATGGACCGCGGCGGACGCCTCACCCGCTTCAAGCGGAAATACGAAGGCTTCCTCAAATAGCCCTTCGCCTGTCATTCCCGCGAAAGCGGGAATCCAGTACTTCCGGCTTCACTCGAAATTGGTGGCAATGGTTACTGGATTGCCCGGTCAAGCCGGGCAATGACGAGGGCGCGCGGGGCTTATTCCTGCGGGCCGAACGCTGCACGCAGGCGCGACAGTTGCGACTTTAGCGGACTGTCCACCTCTTCCCCGGCCGGCAGCTCCTTGAAATCGAGCATCTGATCGAGACGGATCACGCGCTCTTGCAGCTTCACGCTCTGCTCGATCAGCTCGCGTAGCCGCGGCGGCAACTGACCAAGCTCGCGCGTCGGCTGATCGGCGCCAGCGACGGGAAGCTTGATCTTGCGCTGCTCCTCGATCGCCTGCTCCTGCGTCAGCTCGCCTTCGCTGACCGCGCGCCTGATCAAGAGCCACGAGGCGAGCTGCATTAACCGCGTGGTGAGCCGCATGCTCTCGGTGGCATAGGCAAGCGAATGCGGCGGGCGGAGCTTCCGTGCCTCTTTGCGCCCCTCGCCGTCGAGATAGGTTGCCGCCGCCTCGACCAGCGCCATGCCCTCGCGGAACACGGTCTTGAACTGATCTGAGCGCGCGAACTTCGCGCCGAACGAAACCGTAACGTTTTCGTCACGGTCCCCATTGCTCGATTTCCCCGCCATCGGCCACTCCCGTCCAAGTCCCGTGCCGGCGGCATACTATGCCATGTGAAAGGCTCGTCGTCGCCTTCCAACAGCAAAGGTTAAACGCCCTGAATCAGGCAAAAAAAGAGCCGCCAAGCGGCGGCTCAGGAAGTTAACAGGGAGGCGTCAAACAGAGTGGACAGGCCACTCAGATCCAGAGGACTGGATGAAGAGAACCCTACCGCGAGAGTCCTAAGGACGAGTTAACGCTAAGGCGGGATTTACCTAAAGGAACCATGAGCGCGCTTGTTTCAGCGTTTGAACGCGGCCTCCGCTGCGCTCTTCGAAGACTGCTTGGCGGCAAGCGTCGCCTCGACGCGGCCGATCTCGACCTTGAGGTCGTCGATGAGAGCTTTCAGCTCTCCGACAGACAGCTTGCTCAAGTCCTGGCCGAGCTCGTAGCTCCTTGGCTTTTTTGGCGGCGGGGCGAGATCGTCGGTGTCCATGGGAAGCATTCTAGCACTATGCGACTCCACGCTAATCCCCTAACTGTCACTGCCGGCTTGACCCGGCGATCCAGTAATGACTGCGGCGGCTATCGCGCGATGTCTGTAGTTACTGGATGCCCGCGTTCGCGGGCATGACACCAACGAGGAACACTAATGCTGCCGAAGACCATGACGGTGATCGAGGCGCGCGAGCCGGGCGGGCCTGAGGTGCTGGTGCCGACGACGCGCCCTGTTCCCGAGCCCGGTCCGGGAGAGGTGCTGATCGAAGTCGCCGCCGCCGGCATCAACCGCCCCGACGTGCTTCAGCGCCAGGGACTTTATCCTCCACCGAAAGGCGCGTCCGACCTTCTCGGGCTCGAGGTCGCCGGTAAAGTTGTGGGGCTTGGCGAAGGCGCAAGCCGATACCAGCCGGGCGATCTCGTCTGTGCTCTCGTCAACGGCGGCGGCTATGCCGAGTTCGCGGTGGCGCCTGAAGGAAGCACCTTACCGGTTCCACACTGCCTGTCGCTTGCCGACGCTGCGGCGCTGCCCGAGACCGTGTTCACCGTGTGGCACAACGTGTTCGAGCGGGGAGGCCTCGAGCCCGGCGAATGGCTGCTGGTGCATGGCGGGGCGAGCGGCATCGGCACCACCGCGATCCAGATGGCGACCGCGCTTGGCGCGAAGGTCATGGTGACGGTGGGGAGCGACGAGAAGGCGCGCGCCTGTCGAGCTCTCGGCGCCGCGCGCGCAGTCAACTACCGCGAGGAGGATTTCGTCGAGGCGGCGCGCGAGGCGACCGGCGGCAACGGCGCCAATGTCATCCTCGACATGGTCGGCGGCGACTATGTCGAGCGCGACCTGAGGGCTGCGGCGCTCGAAGGCCACATCGTGCAGATCGCCTTCCTCAAGGGCTCGAAGGTCGAGCTCGACCTGATGCGGCTGATGGTGCGAAGACTCACGCTGACCGGCTCGACGCTCCGCGCCCAGAGCCCGGAGGCCAAGACGCGCATGGCCAAAGCGATCGAACAGCGCGTATGGCCCTTGATCGCAGCAGGCAAGGTCAAGCCGGTGGTGGATTCGACCTTCTCGCTTGCCCAAGCCTCGCAGGCGCACCGGCGCATCGACGACCCCGACCATGTCGGCAAGATCGTGCTGATGACGAAGGAAATTGACTCCTAGGCAATTGCCTAGAGAAGCGGCAAGTCCTATATAGGTTGGTATTCCCCTTCATTTCGTTTGATTGGCTCTTTCGCCGGAGGGGGCGGAAGGCCGCCACTATCCTCTTGAGGTCAGAAACCCATGGACCGTACCCCCTTAATGCCCAAAGCGACTGCCGTCTGGCTGGTCGACAACACCTCGCTCACCTTCGAGCAGATCGCCGAATTCTGCGGGCTGCACGTGCTTGAGGTTAAGGGCATTGCCGACGGCGATGTGGCCCACGGCATCAAAGGCATGGACCCGATCTCCTCAGGCCAGCTCTCGCGCGAGGAGATCGCCGCCGCCGAAGAGGACACATCACACCGCCTGAAGCTTTCTGAACCGAAGGTCGAGGTGCCGGAGGTCAAGACCAAGCGTGGGCCGCGCTATACGCCGGTGTCGCGCCGCCAGGACCGGCCGAACGCCATCCTTTGGCTCTTGAAGAACCATCCCGAGCTCAAGGACTCGCAGATCATGCGTCTCGTCGGCACGACCAAGCCGACCATTCTCGCCATCCGCGAGCGCAGCCTCTGGAACTCGCCCAACCTTCAGGCGCAGGACCCGGTCACGCTTGGCCTCTGCTCGCAGATCGATCTCGATGCCGAGGTGAAGAAGGCGGCTGCCAGGATCGAGCGCGAGCGGAAGGAAGCCGGCATCGCCGAGCCGCCAAAGGCGGGAACTCTCCTTCCCGCCGAGGAGAGCCTCGCGGCGGCTCCCGCGCCGGAACCCGAGCGTCCGCTTGCCGCCTCGCTCGCACAGGAGGCGCGCGCGGCCATGAATGCGCCTGACGAGGAGGAAGAGGCGCCCGATATCGACTCCGTCTTCGCCAAGCTCAAGGACCTCAAGCGCACCGACGTTCCTTCGGACTGACGAAGATCAGCGGCGAGGTTGACCCGGATCAAGGCTCGCCCCGC
>DATJZL010000178.1:0-7687 GCA_035499115.1 Methyloceanibacter sp.
TCGATACGCGCGCCCTCACGGCGCTTATCCGCGAGAAGGGCATGCCTAACGCGGTGATCGCGCATGCGCCCGACGGCATGTTCGACGTGGACGCACTGAAGCGCCAGGCCGCGGCCGCCCCCAGCATGGAGGGCCTCGACCTCGCCAAGGATGTGACGGCGGGCCAGAGCTATTCCTGGGATGAGACCGAGTGGCGTTGGGGCGACGGCTATGGGCAGCAGGAGTCGCCGCGCTTCCATGTGGTTGCCATCGACTACGGCCTGAAGCGCAACATTCTGCGCGAGCTCGCGACGGCGGGCTGCCGGCTCACCGTCGTGCCGGCAACGACCACGGCCGAGGAGATTCTCGAGCGGAAGCCTGACGGCGTATTCCTGTCGAACGGTCCTGGCGACCCGGCGGCGACCGGCGTCTACGCCGTGCCGGAGATCAAGAAGCTCGTCGCTTCAGGCACGCCGCTGTTCGGCATCTGCCTTGGCCATCAGATGCTTGGTCTCGCGCTCGGCGGCACGACGCAGAAGATGCATCAGGGCCATCACGGCGCTAATCATCCAGTGAAGGACTTCACCACCGGCAAGGTCGAGATCACCTCGATGAATCACGGCTTCGCCGTCGACCGCGAGAGCCTACCTGAGACCGTCGAGGAGACACACGTCTCGCTGTTCGACGGGTCGAATGCCGGGCTGAAGCTCAAAGGCAAACCTGTGTTCTCGGTGCAGTACCACCCGGAAGCCTCGCCCGGACCCGAGGACAGCCACTACCTCTTCACCCGCTTCGTCGAGATGATGGAGAAGCGGAAGGGCTGATCCTTTGACCGTGCTCATTTTTTGGGGAAGCGCACTCGTGGTGGGTTCCCGCGCCGCTTCTTTTCACCTATATGGTGCCTTCTAGCCCTTAGAATCCATTTCATTGGCTTCCGGCCCGAGATCGGCGCCGGAAAGTCTCACGGCCGATGCCCAAGCGCACAGATATAAAGTCCATCCTGATCATCGGGGCCGGGCCGATCGTCATCGGCCAGGCCTGCGAGTTCGACTATTCGGGAACGCAAGCGTGCAAGGCCCTGAAAGAAGAGGGCTATCGCATCATCCTGGTGAACTCGAACCCGGCCACGATCATGACCGATCCGGGGGTGGCCGACGCCACATATGTCGAGCCGATCACGCCCGATTTCGTGGCCAAGATCATCGAGAAGGAGCGCCCCGACGCGCTGCTCCCCACCATGGGGGGACAGACCGCGCTCAACACCGCGCTTAGCCTGCAACGCGCGGGCGTGCTCGAAAAATTCGGCGTGGAGATGATCGGCGCGCGTGCCGCGGCGATCGACAAGGCCGAAGACCGCGAGCTGTTCCGCAAGGCGATGGAGAAGATCGGGCTCGAGACGCCGCGCTCGCGCCTTGCCGACGCCGCCGTTTTGAAGCGCGCCGACCGTGAGAAATATAAGTCGGAGGTCGCCCGCATCGAGGCCGAGTTCGCCGATCCGGGGGCGCGCGCGGCGGCACGAACCGCGTTCGATACCAATTGGGCGCGGCACGAAAGCGAGCGCCGCCGGCGCTATGTCGAGAAGGGCCTGATCGAGGCGCTCGAGGCGGTGCAGGACATCGGGCTCCCGGCGATCATCCGCCCCTCCTTCACGCTCGGCGGCACCGGCGGCGGCGTCGCCTACAACCGCGAGGAGTTCCTCGAGATCGTCGAGCGCGGACTCGATGCCTCCCCCACCTGCGAAGTGCTGATCGAGGAATCGGTGCTCGGCTGGAAAGAATACGAGATGGAGGTCGTGCGCGATCACGACGACAATTGCATCATCATCTGCTCCATCGAGAACGTCGATCCGATGGGCGTGCATACCGGCGACTCGATCACGGTCGCGCCAGCGCTGACCCTGACCGACAAGGAATATCAGATCATGCGCAACGCCTCGATCGCGGTGCTGCGCGAGATCGGGGTCGAGACCGGTGGTTCCAACGTACAATTCGCGGTGAACCCCGCAGACGGTCGCCTCGTTGTCATCGAGATGAACCCGCGCGTGTCGCGCTCATCCGCGCTTGCCTCCAAGGCGACGGGCTTTCCCATCGCCAAGGTCGCGGCCAAGCTCGCGGTCGGCTACACGCTCGATGAGCTTGCCAACGACATCACAGGTGGTGCCACACCGGCTTCCTTCGAGCCGACCATCGACTATGTGGTCACCAAGATCCCGCGCTTTGCCTTCGAGAAGTTCCCGGGGGCGAAGCCGGTGCTCACCACCTCGATGAAATCGGTGGGAGAGGCCATGGCCATCGGCCGCACCTTCCCCGAGTCGCTGCAGAAGGCGCTCCGCTCGATGGAGACGGGGCTGACCGGCCTCGATGACATCACTCTAGAGGGGCTCGGTCAGGGTGACGACAAGAACGTGATCCGCGCCGCGCTCGGCACGCCTTCCCCTGACCGGCTGCTCAAGGTGGCGCAGGCGCTCCGACTGGGCTTCGACGAGGAGCAAATCTTTGATTCCTGCCGTATCGATCCCTGGTTCATTCGCCAGATCCAGGAGATCATCGATTGCGAAGAGCGGGTTCGTCAACACGGGCTACCGACGACTCCGTCGCAGTTTCGCGCGCTGAAGGCTTTTGGTTTCTCCGACGAGCGTCTTGCCAAGCTCGCCGGGCTCGAGGCGAGCGAAGTTTCGGCGCGGCGCCGCGCGCTCGATGTGCATCCCGTCTACAAGCGGATCGACACGTGCGCGGCAGAGTTCGCCTCTCCCACCGCCTATATGTACTCGACCTATGAGACGGGCTTCGCCGGGCGTGCGCAATGCGAGGCGCGGCCTTCCGACAAGGAGAAGATCATCATCCTCGGCGGCGGCCCTAATCGCATCGGCCAGGGCATCGAGTTCGACTATTGCTGCTGCCACGCGGCCTTCGCGTTGTCGGCGGCGGGCTACGAGACCATCATGGTCAATTGCAATCCGGAGACGGTGTCAACCGATTACGACACGTCCGACCGGCTCTATTTCGAGCCTCTCACCGAGGAGGACGTGCTCGAGATCGTGCGCACCGAGGAAACGAACGGCAAGGTCAAGGGCGTGATCGTGCAGTTCGGCGGCCAGACGCCGCTCAAGCTCGCTCAGGCGCTGGAGAACGCGAAGGTGCCGATCCTCGGCACATCGCCCGACGCGATCGACCTCGCCGAGGACCGCGACCGCTTCAAGGCGCTGATCGAGCGTCTTGGCTTGCGCCAGCCGCAAAGCGGCGTCGCCCGCTCGGCTGACGCGGCCAAGGCGATCGCGGCCACGCTCGGCTTCCCGCTCATGATCCGCCCCTCTTATGTGCTCGGCGGGCGGGCGATGGAGATCGTACACGATGAGGCACAGCTCGCCCGCTACATCGCCGAGGCGGTGGTCGTATCGGGCAAGAGCCCGGTCCTGCTCGACAGGTATCTGCGCGACGCGATCGAGGTCGACGTCGATGCGATCGCCGACGGGACCGGCGAGGTGTTCATCTGCGGCGTGATGGAGCATATCGAGGAGGCCGGCGTGCATTCCGGCGACTCGGCCTGCTCGCTGCCGCCGCACTCTCTGAAAGAGGAGATCGTCGCCGACATGGAGCGGCAGGCGGTCGAGCTTGCGCGCGCGCTCAATGTGGTCGGGCTGATGAATGTGCAGTTCGCCATCCAAAACGACGATATCTACATCCTCGAGGTCAACCCGCGCGCCTCGCGCACCGTGCCGTTCGTCGCCAAAGTGGTGGGACTGCCGATCGCCGGCATCGCCGCAGAGGTCATGGCCGGCAAGAGGCTCGCCGAATTCCACCTCAAGCGGCCCAAACTCGACCATATCGCGGTCAAGGAGGCGGTGTTTCCCTTCGCGCGCTTCCCGGGCGTCGATCCGGTGCTCGGACCGGAGATGCGCTCGACCGGAGAGGTGATGGGCATCGACCGCGACTATGCCATCGCCTTTGCCAAAAGCCAGCTCGGCGGCGGCGCGAAGCTCCCCCTCTCAGGCACGGTGTTCGTCTCGGTCAAAGACAGCGACAAGGAGAAGGTGGTCGCGCCGGTGAGAGAGCTTGCCGAGATGGGCTTCCGCGTCATCGCCACGCGCGGCACCAAGCGTCATCTCGACGCCTACGGCATCCCGAGCGAGAGGGTTAACAAGGTGCTCGAAGGACGCCCGCATATCGTCGACGCCATCACCAACGGCGAGGTCGATATCGTGTTCAACACCACCGAGGGGGCAAAGGCGCTTGCCGACTCCTCCTCCATCCGCCGGTCGGCCTTGCTCCACCATATCCCTTATTATACAACGCTCGCCGGCGCGCTGGCGGTCACCAAGGCCATAAGGGCGCTCAGGGCGGGCGGTCTCAAGGTCGCCCCCCTGCAGAGCTATGTCGGCGGGTCACCTCGCGATCTCGCCGAGACCGCTTAGCCAAGCGGGCAAAATCAACAGATTCTTGACTTGGACCGGGCAATTCCTGGACAGTAGTCCGGGGGGCCCCAAGGAGCTTATACGGACATGGACAAGGTGCCGATGACCGCAGAGGGCTACGCAGCGCTTGAGGCTGAGATCAAGCACCTCAAGACTGTCGAGCGCCCGCGGATCATCAAATTGATCGCCGACGCGCGTACCCATGGCGACCTCTCGGAGAATGCCGAGTATCACGCCGCCAAGGAGCAGCAAGGCATCACCGAGGCACGCATGGCCGACCTCGAGGATAAACTGTCGCGCGCCGACATTATCGATGTATCCAAGCTCAAAGGCGACCAGGTCATGTTCGGCGCGACCGTAACGCTGGTGGATGAGGATACCGACGAGAAGGTGAAATACCGCATCGTCGGCGAGGTCGAGGCCGACGTGAAGCAGGGCAAGATCTCGATCACCTCCCCGATCGCGCGCGCCCTGCTCGGTAAACGCAAGAAGGACATCGTCGAGGTGTCGACACCCGGCGGCGGCAAGTCCTACGAAATCATCAAGGTCGAGTTCAAACCTTTTTGAGGCACACGCCGCTCGATTCACCGCATCGGGAAGATGGCTTTGGGGCGTCAAAGCCGCCGTGCTAAGGAAGGCTCTCGGGGGGCCAACCAGTGCGATGACAGGCGATGCCTCAAATCTTGCCATTTATCTTGTGCGGAGGAGCCGGCACGCGGCTCTGGCCCTTGTCGCGCGAGGCCTATCCGAAGCAGTTCCATAGGCTGACGGGCCCCGACACGCTGTTTCAGCAGACCTGCCAGAGACTGAGCGGGCCGCTGTTCGCCGATCTCTACGTGCTGTCCAATCACCGCCATCGCTTTCTCGTGGCCGACCAGCTCGAGGAGATCGGCGCATCCGCAGCCAAGATCGTGATCGAGCCGGAAGGTCGCAACACGGCGCCTGCGGCCTGCATCGCGGCCCTGATCGCTGCCGACAAGGACGAGGATGCGCTCGTGCTGCTCGCTCCGTCCGATCACATGATCGGCGACAAGGCAGGTTTCGCGCGCGCGGTCGAGAGCGGCATCGAGGCCGCCGAAGCGGGCAGCCTGGTCGTGTTCGGGGTCGAGCCGGACTGCCCGCATACCGGCTATGGCTATATCGAGACGGAGGCCGGCAACCGCGTCGATCTCAAGGTCAAGCGCTTCGTCGAGAAGCCCGATGCCGAGACCGCCGAGCAATATCTCGACGCAGGCGGCTTCTACTGGAACGCGGGCATCTTCCTGTTCAAGGCAAGGACCATGCTCGATCTTCTCGCCCGATATGCACCCGAGATCGTCGAGGCCTGCCGCACGGCGCTCGAGAGCGCGACCGAGGATCTGAATTTCTGGGTTCTCGGCAACGCCTATCGCGAGGCGCCGTCGATCTCGCTCGACTATGCCGTCGCCGAGAAGGCGGGCAACGCGATGCGCTGCGTGCCGCTCAAGACGGCGTGGAACGATGTCGGCTCGTGGTCCGCGCTGTGGAACTTCATGGCGAAGGACGCGCAAGGCAACGTGGTTCAGGGCGAGGGCGAGATCATCCTCGAGGATACGCGCGACAGCCTCGCTTACAGCGATCATGCTTGTGTCGCTCTGGTCGGGGTCGAAAATCTCGTGGTGGTGGCGATGGACGATGCCGTGCTGGTCGCCTCCAAGGACCATGCCGAGGCGATCAAGCGGGTGGTCGACTATCTCAAGGGCAATGGCGGCGAGCTCGCGCTCCAGCATAATCGCGTCTATCGCCCCTGGGGCTGGTATCAGAGCCTCAATCGCGGCGACCGCTATCAAGTCAAGTGCATCATGGTGAGGCCCGGCGGCAAGCTCTCGCTGCAGAGCCACCACCACCGCTCGGAGCATTGGGTGGTGGTGACGGGCACGGTCGAGGTGACGCGCGGAGAAGAGGTCGCGATGTTGAGCGAGAACCAGTCGACCTATATCCCCATCGGCGAGAAGCACCGCCTCGCCAATCCAGGAAAGATCCCCGCCTTCCTCATCGAGGTTCAGTCCGGTGCCTACCTCAACGAGGACGATATCGTGAGGTACGACGACATCTATCGGCGAAGCTCGAGCGAATAGCTTCGGCGCTCACGCCTCCCGGGCGCAGAGTTTTTTACCTTCAACATGGATCTCGAGCTTGCCTGCGGGCCTGCATCGCCGACGCTTTTGCTTGCAGCGAGACCTAGGCCGATTTTGGCGGCACCTAACTCGGGTTCCGCTTCTTCTAAGCCCCGCGGAGGCGTCTTCGGGTGCCTAGGATCACTCTTAAAAGTTTACGTGAAAGTCTCACGCCTTTCATTGATGGCGGTCAATAAGCTCCCGCTTCCCTCAGGCACCGCACCGATCTTGGGAGACGTTTTTCGGAGGGACACTAGGATCTTGCGTTAGCGGTTCCAGCTTGACCGCCGCGCGGAGTCATACAAAGCTCTCACCGCCGATGGTGTCCGGATGCGGCGACGCATCCGGATGAAACGGGAATGGGTAGCGCCCTTGGTTCGGCGCGAAGCCCAGCCGCCCCCGCGACTGTATGCGGTGAGCCGCCTTCCACTCCGTCACTGGTGAGAGCCGGGAAGACGGAAGGCGAGCAGCGACCCGCGAGCCAGGAGACCGGCCATCGGCAGTTGGACCAACCACGACGCCGTCGGGTGAGACGGCAAAGGAGTCATGACATGCATATCGAACCTGGACTTGTCGCCGACAACAAACTTTGGCTGAGCTACGTTACTGCCGCGGGCGCCGGCGCTTTCACTCTTAAGCTCGCTTGGCAATCGGTGAAGGAGCGCGGTCCGCTCTCGCTGCTTGCGCGAAGCGCGGCGACCACTGGGCTCGTCTTCACCTTCTTCGAGGTTTTCCCTCACTATCCCGTGGGCGTTTCCGAGGTTCACCTCATCCTCGGCTCGACCTTGTTCCTGATCTTCGGCGCCGCCCCTGCTGCGATCGGCTTGGCGCTCGGTCTTTTGATGCAAGGACTCTTCTTCGCGCCGTTCGATCTGCCGCAATATGGCATGAACGTCACGACGCTGCTCGTGCCTCTGTTTGCGCTCAGACTGCTTGCCGCCAGGATCATCGCGCCTCATACGCCCTATGTGGAGCTGAAATACCGGCAGGCGCTCGCGCTTTCGACCACCTATCAGGCCGGGATTGTGTCCTGGGTCGCCTTCTGGGCCTTCTACGGTCAGGGCTTCACGGCCGCAAACGCGGCTGCGATCGCGTCTTTCGGCGCGGCCTACATGCTGGTAATCGTCGTCGAACCTCTCGCCGACCTCGCGGTTCTCGCTGT
>DATJZL010000179.1:0-9469 GCA_035499115.1 Methyloceanibacter sp.
GCCGCACGTCGAGCCGTTCGAGCAGCGCCCCGCCTCCGGTGAGGTAGATGCCGGAGTCGCAAAGATCGGCGACCAGCTCCGGCGGCACGTCGGCAAGCGCCTGGCGAATCCCCCCGACGATCTGCTGGATCGGCAGGCTCAGAGCCTCGGCGATGTCATGGGGCTCGAGCTCGATCTCGGCGGGAAAGCCGCGTTGCAGATCGCGCCCCTTCATGTGGATGGTCACGCGCTCGCCGTTGGTCTTGGCGAGAGCGGAGCCCTGCTCCTTCTTGACGGCTTCGGCGCTCGCCGACCCGATCAAGAGATGGTGCTTGAAGCGAACATAATTGACGATCGCCTCGTCCATCGAGTTGCCGGCGGTGCGGATCGAATGCGAATAGATCACGTCTCCCATCGACAGCACGGCGATGTCGGTCGTACCACCGCCGATGTCTACGATCATCGAGCCGCGTGTCTCGGTGATGGGAAGCCCTGCGCCAATCGCGGCAGCGACCGGCTCCTCGATCAGATAGACGCGTCGCGCGCCCGCCGACAATCCCGCTTCATGCACGGCACGGCGCTCGACCGGCGTCGCACTCGCCGGCACGCAGATCATCACGCGCGGGCTCGAGAACAGCGATCGCCGCTGCACAAGCCGAATGAAGTGCTTGATCATTTCCTCGGCCGCGGCGAAGTCGGCGATCACGCCGTCGCGCAGAGGCTGGATCGTTTCGATCTTGCTCGGCGTGCGACCGAGCATCGTTTTAGCCTCACGGCCGACGGCGATGACCTTGCGCTCACCGTCCCGCGTTTGCGTGACGGCGACGACAGAAGGCTCGTCGAGAACGATCCCCCGGCCTGGCACGTAGACCAGCGTGTTCGCCGTGCCGAGATCGATGGCCATGTCCTTCGAGACAAAGCCCAAGGCCTGCGAGAGCATACGCCCGCCCCAATCGGCTCACCTCAGAGGGAGCCCCGAACGCCACTGAAATTGCGAGCGGCAGGAAGCTGTTGAGTGCTTGGCCGTCTGCCGAGCGCCAAAGCATGTTGCGGCAAATCGGCGTGGCGAGCAATGCATCGAGTGGCCGTTTAAAAAAAACAATTCGCTTGCCATGCTCAAGCGCCGCGTCGCGGTCGCAGAGTCCTCCTCGGAGGTGACTCGTTCGCCAAAATTGGGCATCCGTTAAAGGGCGCCGTTAAAGACCCGAGACAATGTGGTGACATGCCTACAAATTCCACCTCGCGGCAAAGACGGACGACAAGCCGCGACGCCGCCAGGTCTATGGCGGCCGGTGCGGCTTGCCTCAATTACTGGCAACGATGGCGGCCGTTCTTAGCCCGAAGCCTATAAATGCGAAGGCGTGGCTTAAGAGGCGAGCATCGTCTCGGGCTTCCGCCTACCCTCGCGTGCAAGCAGCTTGTTCAGCGCGCTTACATAGGCCCGCGCCGAGGCAACGAGGGTGTCGGTGTCCGAGCCGCGCCCGGTCACCGTCTTGCCGTCGGCCTCGAGCCGCACGGTCACCTCGGCCTGGGCATCGGTCCCTTCCGTCACGGCGCTCACCTGATAGAGCGGGAGCCGCGCCTCGTGGGGCACGAGCGCCTTGATCGCCCGGAAGGTGGCATCGACGGGGCCATCGCCGGTCGATTCGTGGGTGTGCTGCTTGCCGTCGACGTCGAGGGTAAGCGTCGCCTTTTGCGGGCCGCCGGTGCCGGCGATCACCGTCAGCGCCACAACCTTGATGCGGTCATGGGCGGAAGCGATCTCCTGGTCGACCAACGCCTCGAGATCCTCGTCATAGACGTGCTTCTTGCGGTCGGCGAGCGCCTTGAAGCGGACGAAAGCATCCTCGAAGGCATTGTCGCCTAGCTCGTAGCCGAGCTCTTTCAGCTTCTCGCGGAAGGCGTGGCGGCCCGAATGCTTGCCCATGACGAGCGAGGATTCCTTCAAGCCCACGCTCTCGGGCGTCATGATCTCGAAGGTCTCGGCATGCTTCAGAACGCCGTCCTGGTGGATGCCGCTCTCATGGGCGAACGCGTTACGGCCGACGATGGCCTTGTTGTACTGCACCGGGAAGGCGGTCACGCGGGACACGAGCTTCGAGGCGCGGGTCAGCATGGTCGTGTCGATGCCGGTCCAGAACGGCATCACGTCGCCGCGCGTCCTGATGGCCATGACGATCTCTTCCAGAGCTGCATTGCCGGCACGCTCGCCGAGCCCATTGACGGCGCATTCGACCTGACGCGCGCCGGCGCCGACGCCCGCCAAGGAGTTGGCGACGGCAAGGCCGAGATCGTTGTGGCAATGAGTGGAGAACACCGTGCGCTCGGCGCCCGACACCCGCTCGATGATCATGCGAATCAGAGTGGCGAACTCATCAGGCGTGGCATAACCGACCGTGTCGGGAATGTTGACGGTGGTGGCACCCGCCTTGATCGCCGTCTCGACGCAGCGGCAGAGGAAATCGTGCTCGGTGCGGGTCGCATCCATCGCCGACCATTCGACGTCGTCGGTATAGCTGCGCGCCCGCGCCACCGATTGGGCAACGCGCGCGAGCACTTCGGCCTCGTCGATCCCCATCTGATATTTGCGATGGAGCGGCGAGGTGCCGATGAAGGTGTGGATGCGGCCGCGCTTGGCGGGCTTGATCGCCTCGGCGCAGCGGTCGATGTCCTTCATCTGCGCGCGGGCAAGGCCGCAGATCACCGAAGTCTTGGCGCGGCGCGCGATCTCCTGCACGGAGTTGAAATCGCCTTCGGAGGCGATGGGGAAGCCGGCCTCGATGATGTCGACGCCCATCTCATCGAGCAGCTCGGCGACCTCGAGCTTCTCGTCGAAGGTCATGGTGGCGCCGGGACATTGCTCGCCGTCCCGCAGGGTCGTGTCGAAGATCACCACGCGGTCCCGCTCGGGGCGCGCCGGCTTCTGTTCGTTAGGGTTGGACTCCATGTCTCTCGTCCTTAGGCTTTGGGCGTCAGTCTACCACGACCGACGAGCCGATTGAATTTTCTCGGGTTTAGATTGCCATCCCCTGAACGCCCGCCCCGCTGTACCGGGGCTCGAGGAGCTCAGGGGCGTCTAAGGAGGAGCTTGGAAAGCGCGCGCGTGGCCACCGGCGCAATGGCGCCTCTGTAAAACCCGACATGGCCGTTCGACCGCTGCATGGGGCGGAAAATAGTGCGAAGCCCGTCCCGGGGCAAGGGCGCAGCAGGCCCCTCGCCTAGGCTTGCTTCTTGGTCTTGTCGACGCGGCGGCGGCGCGGGGTCACCAGAGGCGGCGGCACGAAGCCGGGAAGTTCGACATCGGGCTGATTGACGAAGATCAGCACGCCGAGCACCGCCACATAGAAGCGGAAGGCGGCCTTTTGGCCGTTCCAGGTGGTCGACTGCCACATGGCGAACCACTCGCCGGCGACGACCATGAAGCCGAAGAACCACACGAGGAAGGCGAGCAGGCAGGCGGCGATCGTGTAGATCTTGGCCTGGTTGAACATTTCGGCCGGCGCGTTCCTCACCTGGAACAGGCGGATGGCACCGGCAAAGAATAGGACGCCCGTCACGCCTTCGGCGGCGATGATCAGCGCATAGAAGATCTGCCAAAGCAGCGGACTGGTGATCGAGCGGTACATCAGCGCGTTGCCGGGGAAGGTCGTATCCATGCTCATGACGTGCTGCACGAAGAGATAGTTCGTGCCGTAGTCGGTCAGGTTGTCGAAAGTCACGAGGAGGCAGAAGGAGGCGAGCACGAGGCTCATCGCGATCTTGGCGTAGCGGGTGATCAGCATTGGCGAGTCCCCCTTCTTTGTCATTGCCCGACTTGACCGGGCAATCCAGTACCTCTCCGAACTCGCAAATCGACGGAGACTATGATTACTGGATTCCCGCTTTCGCGGGAATGACAACCGAGGTGGAGGAGGAGGAGGAGGGCAAGCGCTAGTTCTTGCTCTTGTCGACCATCTTGCGCTCGGCGATCCACGGCATCATGTCGCGCAAGCGCTTGCCGACGACCTCCATGTCGTGGCTGTCGCATTTGGCGCGCATCGCCTTGAACGAGGTCTGGTTGACGCGGTTCTCGAGCATCCAGTCCTTGACGAACTTGCCGGACTGGATGTCGGCGAGAATCTCCTTCATCGCTTCCTTGCTCGCCTTGCCGACCACGCGCGGGCCTGAGACATATTCGCCATACTCGGCGGTGTTGGAGACCGAGTAATTCATATTGGCGATACCGCCCTCATAGATGAGGTCGACGATCAGCTTCACCTCGTGCACGCACTCGAAATAGGCCATCTCGGGCGCATAGCCCGCCTCGATCAGGGTCTCATAACCGTTGCGCATCAGCTCGACGAGGCCGCCGCACAGCACCGATTGCTCGCCGAAGAGATCGGTCTCGCATTCCTCGCGGAAGCTGGTCTCGATGATGCCCGCCCTGCCCCCGCCGATGGCAGCGGCATAAGAGAGCGTGAGATCGTGCGCGTTGCCGGTCGCATCCTGGGCGATGGCCATCAGGCAGGGAACGCCGGCGCCGCGCATATATTCCGCGCGCACCGTGTGGCCGGGCCCTTTCGGCGCCACCATGCACACATCCATGTCGGGGCGCGGCTCGATCAGATTGAAATGAATGTTGAGCCCATGGGCGAAGAAGAGCGCGGAGCCCTGCTTCATGTTGGGCTTCAGTTCTTTCTCCCAGATGCCCGCTTGGAGCTCGTCGGGGGTGAGCATCATCACCACGTCGGCCCAGCGCGCGGCATCGGGCACGTCCATGACCTTGAGGCCTGCCTTCTCTGCCTTAGCGACTGATTTCGACCCGGGCCGCAAGCCGACAGCCACATCCTTGACGCCCGACTCTTTCAGGTTCAGCGCGTGCGCATGACCCTGGCTGCCGTAGCCGATGATGGCGACCTTCTTGCCTTTGATGAGATTGAGATCGGCATCCCGATCGTAGTAAACGCGCATAAGGGTGTTCCCTGCCTAAAGGTTGGCTTGCTCGGCCGCGTTTGTGACGCCCGTGGCGGCACTTTGCAAGGGGTCATGCCGGGGGTCTAATCGCCAAGAAAACGATTCGATGGAGGATTGCGACGTGAAGAACATCGACCGCTGGTTCATTCTGATCGGGCTGCTGTGCGGGATTTTCGGTTTCGCCTTCGGCATCTGGATGGGGGTGGGCGAGCATTTCGAGCTTGCTCCGGTGCACGCCCATATCAATCTGGTCGGTTTCGCCTCGATGGTGCTGTTCGGGCTCATCTATCGCGCCTATCCCGCGCTCGCCGAGAGCAAGCTCGCCACCGCCCATTTCGTCATCTTCACCATCGGCGCGGTTTTGTTCATTGCCGGTCTTCCACTCGCCCAGGCTCATCAGACCATCGCGCTTGCCGTGGTCGGCTCGCTTTGCGTGCTGGTCGGCCTCCTCGTGTTCCTGGCGAATTTCCTGCTGAACGTCTTCAGCGCCAAGTCGCGGGGCTAGCGCCTACATCCGTTCTGGCCCGCGCGCGATGGCGGCGAGCCCGGTGCGGGCGACCTCGACCAGGCCGAGCGGCTGCATCAGCGCGATGAACTGCTCGATCTTCGATTGCTTGCCGGTGATCTCGAATACGAAATGCTCAGTCGAGGCGTCGATCACCTGGGCGCGGAAGGCTTCCGCCAAGCGCAAGGCCTCGACGCGCTTCTCACCCTTGCCGGCGACCTTGACCATGGCGAGCTCGCGTTCGATCGGGTTGCCTTTGACCGTCAAGTCGGTGACCGAATGAACCGGGACCAGCCGCTCCAACTGATGCTGGATCTGCTCGATCACCATGGGCGGCCCCGAGGTGACGATGGTGATGCGCGACAGATGGGCTTCGTGCTCGGTCTCCGACACGGTCAGCGACTCGATGTTGTAGCCACGACCGGAGAATAGCCCGATGACGCGCGCGAGCACACCGGGCTCGTTGTCCACGAGCACGGTCATAGTGTGCGTCTCAGGCTTCTCTTCGCGCTTCTCGAGCGAATAGGCCGAACCGGGCTGGGTCATCAATGCCCTCCTCCTTCCGAGTTGGCTCCGCCCTTCCCGCCGAGTTCGAGCATGCGCAGCGCCGCCGCGATGAGAAAGATCGAGCCCGGAAGCACGAGCATCGGCCAATCGAAAAGCTTTCCGGAATCGACGGTGCCGACCACAACGCGCGCAAAGATCACGATCAATACGACGATGACAACCTCGGCGAGCGTCGCCTTGAGTTGGCCAACACCCCCGACTTTCATCCAGTTCGGGAGCCGCTGGCCGTACCCCTCGGGCAGCGTGAACACGAAGCCGATGGCGATGCCATAGGCGAAGATCACCAGCACGATGCCGAACAAAAAGGCGTCGACGGCTTCGAGCACAGGCACGACGACCTGCTGCCCGGAAAAGAAATCGTGCCAGGCGTGATAGAGGTAGCGGGCGCCTTGCAGGAACATCAGCAGCGCGCCGACGATGGCACCGGCCGAGCCGATCAGCATGATCGTCCTGAGGCCGAGCAGGAAGCTCAGCAGAGTTCGGGCGCCCGAGGTCATGGCTAGACCATCACCTTGCCTTCCTCGGTGATGGCGTTCTCGATATCCTGTTCAGTCAGGTCGTCGCCCATCAGCATGTGATTATGCGCTTCCCCGCTCGGGATCATGGGGAAGCAATTGGCATGCTTGTCGACCCGGCAGTCGAAGATGACGGGTTTCGGCACCGCGATCATCTCCCTGATCGCGTCGTCGAGCTCGGACGGCTTCTCGGCCCTGATGCCGACCCCCTGATAGGCCTCGGCGAGCTTGACGAAGTCGGGCAGAGCCGCGGTGTAGGAGTGGGAGTAGCGGCCGCCGTGCAGCAGCTCCTGCCACTGGCGAACCATGCCCATATATTCGTTGTTGAGGATGAAGATTTTGATGGGCAAGTCGTACTGCGCCGCCGTCGACATCTCCTGCATGGTCATCAGCACCGAGGCTTCGCCGGCGATGTCGATGACGAGCGAGTTCGGATGGGCGACCTGCACGCCGACCGCCGCCGGAAGACCATAGCCCATGGTGCCGAGGCCGCCTGACGTCATCCAGCGGTTCGGTTCCTCGAACTTGAAGAACTGGGCGGCCCACATCTGGTGCTGGCCGACCTCGGTGGTGATGTAGACGTCATGGCCGCGCGTCAACGCGTAAAGCCGCTCGATCGCGTATTGCGGCATGATCACATCGTCGCGCTTCTTGTAGTGAAGGCATTTCCGCGCACGCCAATTGTCGATCGCCGCCCACCACGCTTTGAGCGCCGCCTTGTCGAGCTTGGGCTTACGCGCAGCCCACGCATCGATCATCTGCTCCAGAACCTTGGCGCAGTCCCCGACGATGGGGATATCGACCTTGATGTTCTTGTTGATCGAGGAGCGGTCGATATCGACGTGGATCTTTTTCGAGCCGGGCGAGAAGGCGTCGACCCTGCCGGTGATGCGGTCGTCGAAACGCGCGCCGATGCAGATCATCACGTCGCAATCGTGCATCGCATTGTTGGCCTCGTAAGTGCCGTGCATGCCGAGCATGCCAAGCCACTGCTTGTCGGACGCGGGATAGGCGCCGAGCCCCATTAGCGTCGAAGTGATGGGAAATCCGGTCATGCGAACCAGCTCGCGGAGTCTCGCGCTCGCCAGCGGCCCTGAGTTGATGACGCCGCCGCCGGTATAAAAGATCGGTCGCTTGGCTTTGACCATCAGCTCGACCGCTGCCGCGACGGCGCTATCTTCGCCAACCGTCTTCGGGTTGTAGCTCTTGTGCTGCGAGTTGGTGAGCCCGGTATAAAGGCCTTTGGCGAACTGGATGTCCTTGGGGATATCGACCACGACGGGCCCGGGGCGCCCGGTCCGCGCGACGTAGAACGCCTCGTGGAGAACACGCGAGAGGTTGTTCACGTCCTTGACGAGATAATTGTGCTTCGTGCACGGCCGGGTGATGCCGACCGTGTCGCATTCCTGAAACGCGTCGTTGCCGATCAGGTGAGTCGGCACCTGCCCGGTGATGCACACGACGGGAATGGAATCCATCAGCGCGTCGGTCAGCCCGGTAACGGCGTTGGTGGCGCCGGGGCCGGAGGTGACGAGCACAACGCCCACCTTGCCAGTCGAGCGGGCGTAGCCTTCGGCGGCGTGAACCGCGCCCTGCTCATGGCGGACGAGGATGTGCTTGATGCGATCCTGCTGGAACAGCTCGTCGTAGATCGGAAGCACGGCACCCCCCGGATAACCGAAGATGTGCTCGACGCCTTGATCGGCGAGAGCCTCAAGCACGATTTGGGCGCCTGTCATCGCGCGCGACATGTCGGTCTCACTCGTTTGGTAAAAGAAAGCCCTCGCGCCTTAAGGTCCGCGGGGCCGTCAAAGCTCGAGGAATAGCGGAAAAGCGTGAATAAGGCGCGCACCCTATGGTTTTCAAGAGGAGGGGTCAACGGTGAATGCGAATGAATGGGAAGATTCATCGCGATTCACTTTCCAGAAGTTGCGCCATAGCCCTTCGGCATTGGGTTTTCTTGCTCGTTAAGGTCTTCCCACTTTGCAACTGACGGCTGTCAGCGGCCGGCCCTGGACAAGAGTGCTGGTTCCGCCTATTTGGCTACCGCTTGATGGATCGCGTCGGCAATCTCGGCGTTTCCGCGATACCACTTAACGCCCTTTCACTTCCCGATGCCGCAGGTCCATTCAGAACTTCCTGGTGCCAATGGCGCCGACGCGGAGGCGCACTCGCCGCGCACCTTCTGGGCGCTCACGCTCGGAAGCATGGGTGTCGTATTCGGCGACATCGGCACGAGCCCACTTTACGCATTTCGCGTCGCGCTCCAGGCGGCGGCGGGACCAAGCAATATCGTCACGCGTGAGAGCGTGCTCGGAGTCCTGTCGCTCATCCTCTGGGCGCTGATCCTCGTCGTCACCTGCAAATATGTGCTGATCCTGCTTCGCGCCGACAACAAAGGCGAAGGAGGCACGCTGTCGCTCATGGCGCTGGCTCAGGGCGCGCTTGGCCAAGGGCGCATCCGCTTCACCATGCTCTTGCTCGGCATGATCGCCGCGGCCTTGTTCTATGGCGATGCGCTCATCACCCCGGCCATCTCGGTGTTGTCGGCGGTCGAAGGCTTGGAGGTCGGCGCGCCGCACTTGCGGGAATATGTGGTGCCGCTGACCGTGATCATCCTGCTCGCGTTGTTCGCCGTGCAATCGCGCGGCACCGCGCGGGTCGCGGCGTTCTTCGGGCCGGTGATGACGCTGTGGTTCGTCACCATCGGAGGCGTGGGTCTCGTCCACATCGCCGACGACCCGAGCGTGTTCGCGGCCCTGAACCCAATGCATGCGATCCGCTTCCTCGCAAGCCACGGCTATATCGGACTGGTGACGCTCGGCGCCGTGTTCCTGGCGGTCACCGGGGCCGAGGCGCTCTACGCCGACCTCGGCCATTTTGGCCGAAGGCCCATCCAGATGGCCTGGACCGCTTTCGTGCTTCCGTCTCTGGCGCTCAATTATCTCGG